>NZ_JCBANN010000006.1:0-173883 GCF_059761975.1 Achromobacter sp. 46006 | reverse complement strand
CACCAGCACCGGCCGCCCCACGGCCTCGGACAGCAGCGCCGCATCGGCGGCGGCATCCAGCAGGTCCAGCGCATGCGCTGGCGCATGCGCTGGCGCCTGCGCCGTGATCCCCGGCCACGAGGCCACCTGCAGCGCGTGCGCCGGCCAGTCGAGCAGCGCCGCCAGTTCGCGCCGGATCAAGGCACGCGCCGCGCCGGCGCCCGCGGGCAGCCACAGTGTCAGGCGGCCGTCCAGGCACCAGGCGGCCACCCGCTGGTCGCCGCAGGCCTGCGGCGGCTGCCAGATATATTCACGTTCTTGCGCCTCGGCCGTGCCGACGGTTGCGCAGGGGTCCTCATGCGCCGGCCGCCCGTCGCCGCGCCATGCCGGCTCCATGCTGGCCAGCGCCTGGCGTGCATGCAGCGGCGTCACCGCCACCACGCCCACGAAATGCTCGCGCCGCACCACCGCCACCACGCCCGCCTGCGCCCGTCCTTCGTCCAGGCGCACGCTGTCGAGCACGCTGCCGCGGTAGCGCGTGCCGTCCCAGCCGGCCAGCGGCGGGCGCAGCGCCAGCCCATGCAGCAAATCGGCAGGCGGCGCGACGGCAAAACCCGCGGCTTCGGGCAGCAAGGCGCTCATGCGCGCGCTCCGTCCGGTCCGTGCGGCGGCGTATCGGCGCGCAGCGCGATGGCGCGCCGCGCCGCCTGCATGATCTCGACGTGCGTGCCGCAACGGCACAGGTTGTGATGCAGTTCACTGCGCACGGCCTGCTCGGTGGGCGCGGGGTCGCGCCGCAGCAGGGCCTCGACCGTCATGATCATGCCGTTCAGGCAATAGCCGCATTGCGCCGCCTGGCACTCGATGAAGGCGCGCTGCGTCGGACCGGGCCGCTCGCGCGTGCCCAGCCCTTCGAGGGTCGTGACCTCGCGCCCCTGCGCCGCCCGTACCGGGATCACACAGGAGCGCGCCGCCACGCCGTCGATCAGCACCGTGCAGGCGCCACACTCGCCCAGCCCGCAACCATACTTGGGACCGTTCAGTTCCAGGTCGTTGCGCAGCACCAGCAACAGCGATGTGGCCGGCGGCGCCGCCACCCGCGCGGCGCGTCCATTGACCTTCAGGTCGATCGGATCGGGGGCGGGCGTGGATGTGGCGGCGTGTTCCATGGTGTGCGGGGCGAAGTGTGCGGTGGATGAAGGCGCGAACGCGTCAGGCCGCCTTGGCCTTCGGTTCGACCAGCGGCTCGCTGAACACGTCGTACCCGAAACACCAACTGGGATCCTCGTTGGTCCGCAGCCAGGTGTTGTCGTGCGAGATGCGCTGCACCTTGCTGGCGCGCTCGGCGCGGTTGGCCTCGTACAGCGCGAAAGCCAGTTCGTGATTATGCGCCCCCACTTCCTTGAAGCAACGCACCAGCATGGCGCCGTCCTCGATCGCCATCGCCGCGCCCTGCGCCATGTGCGGCTTCATCGGGTGGCAGGCGTCGCCCAGCAACACCAGGCGGCCGCGGCTCCACAACGGCAGCGGATCGCGTTCCAGCAGCGACCACTTGGTGACCTCGACGGTGGCGTCGATCAGGGCCTGCACCGTGGGATGCCAGCCCTGGAAGGCCTCGCGCATCTCGTCCTTGCTGCTGGGCAACCAGCGGTCGTTCAGGTCCCACTGCTCGACCGGCACGCCGGTCACGTAGTAGAGCTCGTCGGCCTTGCTGGTGACGAAGTACGTCATCATGTGGCGGTCGTCCGTCCACCATTTCACGCAGGCGTCGAACGGCAACATGCCGGCCTTGACCTCGGGGGTCGGGAACACCGCGCGGTGCGCCAGGTAGCCGGCGTATTTGGGGGGCTCCGGTCCCAGCAGTTCCTCGCGGATGCACGAATTGACGCCATCGGCGCCGATCACGATATCGGCGTGTTCGACGCTGCCGTCGGCAAAGCGCATCTCGACGTCGGCGCCGCGGTCGGTCACGCCGACCAGGTGCTTGGAATACGCCATCACGCGCTCGGGCAGCGCCTCGATCAGCAAGGCATGGAAGTCGCCGCGGTGCACCGTCAGGTAAGACGCGCCATAGGTCTTGACGGCATAGTCGCCCAGGGGAATCTGCGCCAGCACGTCGCCGGTCAGGCCGTGGCGGCTGTACCAGTAGTCGGGGTGCGACCCTTGGGCGTTGAGCGCGTCCTCGATGCCGATGCGGCGCAGGATCTTCATGACGTTGGGGCCGACGTGGATACCGGCGCCCAGCCGCGAAAAACTCGGCGCCTGTTCGTACACGCGCACGTCGAAGCCTTCCTGCAGCAGAAGCGATGCGGTGGCGGCGCCACCGAGGCCGGCGCCGATCACGGCGATGCGGGGGGATTTAGACAAGAGGCTCTCCTACTTTTCTATGCATACACTCTATTTTTTCCAGATGGGCAATTGGCACCAACATGGATCCGAAACAGCACACAGATGCCCAAAACAGTGCATTTTTATACACATATAGGTAAAAACCACTATGAACATCGGCTTTGCGATTCACCTCGCTGTTTGCAAGAATAGAGCGTCTACACTGTTTTTTTAATTTATCGAAAACCCTAAGATGGATCCGCGCTTCGCGTCATCACGCTCGATCCGCCGTCTGCGCGGCGCGAGCGATGACCGCCGGATCCCGTCCTGGCATCGACCCACCCGGAGCACGGCATGAGCCAACCATCCAGCACCTTCCTGTACGGCGCCAACGTCCACGCCAACGGCATCCGCCAGCACTATCTACGCTATGGCGGCGCGGGCGGCGCGCGCGCCGAACGCGACGCGCTCATCCTGATCCCCGGCATCACCAGCCCCGCCGTGACCTGGGGCTTCGTGGCCGAGCGCCTGGGTCAGCGCTACGACACCTATGTGCTGGACGTGCGCGGCCGCGGCCTGTCCAGCGCCGACCCCGGGCTGGACTACGGCCTGGATGCGCAGGCCGCCGACGTGCTGGCGCTGGCGCAGGCGCTGGGCCTGCAGCGCTACGCCCTGATGGGCCATTCCATGGGCGGACGCATCGCGGTGCGCGCGGCCCGCAGCCAGCCGGCCGGCCTGACGCGGCTGGTCATCGTCGACCCGCCCGTCTCCGGCCCGGGCCGCCGCCCCTACCCCGCCAAGCTGGCCTGGTACGTGGACTCGATCCGCCAGGCCACGCACGGCATGGACGCCGAGGCCATGCGCGCCTTCTGCCCCACCTGGACCGAGGAACAGCGGCGCCTGCGCGCGCAATGGCTGCACACCTGCCACGAACCCGCCATCGTGCGCAGCTTCGAGGACTTCGGACGCGACGACATTCATGCCGACCTGCCGCATGTGCGCGTGCCGCAGTTGCTGATGACCGCCGAGAACGGCGGCGTGGTCGGCGACGAGGACGTGGCCGAATGGCAGGGCCTGGCGCCCGACACCCTGCACCGGCGCGTGCCCGCCGCCGGCCACATGATCCCGTGGGACAACGAGGCCGGTTTCCACGAGGCGCTGGGCGACTTCCTCGAACCGCGCGGCTGAATCCCGCCCTTCCCCTTCTTCGACAGGAGTCCGCCATGCCCGTCAGCGACATCGACCTGATCCGCGCCTGGAAACAGGTGCTCACGCTTTCCCGCCTCGAAGCCGGCCAGACCGTGACCGTGCTCACCGGCGCCGACACCCATCCGCAGACGCTGCGCTGCGCCATCGCCGCCGCCGGCGACATGGGCGCGCGCGTCAACCGCCTCGACCTGCCGCCGGTCAACGGCGAGAAATCCCTCAGCCGCGACTCGCTGGCCTACCTGGGCACCACGCCGCTGACCGGCAACCCGGCAGCCATCGCCGCGCTCAAGGCCAGCGATCTGGTGCTGGACCTGATGACGCTGCTGTTCTCGCCCGAGCAGCACGAGATCCTGCAGGGCGGCACCAAGATCCTGCTGGCGGTCGAGCCACCCGAGATCCTCTGCCGCCTGGTGCCGACCGAGGCCGACCGCGCCCGCGTGCGCGCGGCCGCCGCGCAAATCGCCGAGGCGCGCCAGATGCGCATCACCTCCCGGGCCGGCACTGACCTGCAATGCCGCCTGGGCAGTTTTCCGGCGATTTCCGAATACGGCTTCGTCGACGAACCCGGCCGCTGGGACCACTGGCCCAGCGGCTTCGTGCTGACCTGGCCCGACGAGGGCCACAGCAACGGCCAGGTGGTGCTGGACCGCGGCGACATCCTGCTGCCGATGAAGGACTACGTCACCGATCCGATCACGCTGACCGTCGAGCGCGGCTACGTCACCCGCATCCAGGGCGGCCTGCAGGCCGAGGTGCTGCGCGACTACATGGCCTCGTACGAAGACCCCGAGGCCTACGCCGTCTCGCACATCGGCTGGGGCCTGCAGCCGCGCGCCCACTGGTCGATGCTGGGCCACTACGGCAAGGAAACCCACATCGGCATGGACGCCCGCGCCTTCGAGGGCAACTTCCTTTGGTCCATGGGGCCGAACAACGAGGCCGGCGGCCAACGCACCACCGCCTGCCACATCGACATCCCGATGCGCCACTGCACGGTGATGCTGGATGATCGCGCCGTCGTCATCGACGGCGTGGTGCAGGACGAACCCGGGCTGGCGCGCGCCGCCCGCCGCAAGGAGCTGGCATGACCACCACCGTTCCCGCCGGGGATATCTCGGCTTACGCCCGCCAGGGCTTTGGCACGCCGCTGCCGCTGAAGGCGCCGTTCGGCCTGCTGATCATCGACTTCGTCAACGGCTTCGCCGACCCCGCCGTGTTCGGCGGCGGCAACATCCCGCAGGCCATCGAGCGCACCCGCGCCTTGCTGGCGCACGCACGCCAACAGGGCTGGCCGGTGGCGCACAGCCGCATCGTGTTCTCGGACGACGACGCCGACAGCAACATTTTCTGCCTCAAGGTGCCGGGCATGCTGACTCTGAAGGAAGACAGCCACAACAGCGCCATCGTGCCGCAGCTGGCCCCCGCGCCCGGCGAATACGTGGTGCGCAAGAGCACGCCGTCAGCGTTCTACGGCACCATGCTGGCCCCGTGGCTGGCGCAGCGCGGCGTGCAGACGCTGGTGGTGGCCGGCTGCGTCACCAGCGGCTGCGTGCGCGCCAGCGTGGTCGACGCCATGCAGGCCGGCTTGCGGCCGCTGGTGGTGTCCGACTGCTGCGGCGACCGCGCGCTCGGACCGCACGAGGCCAACCTGTTCGACATGGCGCAGAAGTACGCCGCCGTCATGCCGCTGGAGCAGGCCCTGGCCGACATCGGCGCGCTGGCGGCATAATCCTTGATCGGCCCGGATCGCCTTCGCCCATGAACCTGCCCCATCCCCGCGCGCTGCACGACGCGCTGCTGAGCCACCCCGGCGCGCTGCTGGTCGTGCGCGCCCCCACCGCGCCGCCGCGCCCGGCGCCCGGGCAGCCGGGCGTGGTCTCGGATTACGTGCAGGACACGCCCGAGGTCTTCGTGGCGGTGCTGGCCGATGAGGCCGCGCCGGGCGGCTGGCGCGCGCTGGCCTTCAACGGTCACGTCGACCTGGGCACCGGCATCCGCACCGCGCTGGCGCAGATCGTGGCCGAGGAACTGCACGTGCCGATGGCGCGGCTGGAAATGGTGCTGGGCCACACCAACGCCACCCCCAACCAGGGGCCCACCATCGCCAGCGCCAGCATCCAGATCTCGGCCGCCCCGTTGCGCCGCGCCGCCGCCCAGGCGCGCGAGCGCCTGCTGGCGCGGGCCGCGCGGCAATGGGGCGTGGCGGCGGACACGCTGCGCCTGCGCGACGGCATCGTGCGTCCCGCCGATGCGGGCGACGAACGCGCCCTGCACTACGGTCAACTGGTGCAGGGCCGGCACACCCGGCTGGAGCTGGCCACCGATGATTCCCAGGTGCGGCTCAAGCCGGCCCGCGACTACACCGTGGTCGGCAGCGCCGTCGCGCGCGTCGACATTCCGGCCAAGGCCACCGGCGAACTGAGCTTCGTGCACGACGTGCGCGTGCCCGGCATGCGCCATGGCCGCGTGGTGCGCCCGCCGCACCCCGGCCGCGACGCCGGCGACTTCATCGGCCGCTGCCTGATCAGCGTCGACAGCGATTCCGTCGCGCACCTGCCGGGCCGCGTCCAGGTGGTGGTACAAGGCGATTTCATCGGCGTGGTGGCCGACCGCGAGGAACAGGCCGAAGCCGCCATGCGCGCGCTCAAGGTGCGCTGGAAACCGGTGCCGCCCGCGCCCGTGCTGGACGACCTGGCCAGCGCCATCCGCGCCAACCCCGCGCGCCGCCGGCTGCTGCTGGAAGAAGGCGACGTCAAGGCCGCCTGCGACGCCGCCCCAGTGCGCCTGCGCCGCACCTACGTCTGGCCCTACCAGATGCATGCGTCCATCGGGCCGTCCTGCGCGGTGGCCGACCATCGCGACGGCCGCCTCACCGTGTGGGCCGGCACCCAGAATCCGCACATGCTGCGCGCGGACCTGAACCGCCTGCTCAAGCTGGGCGAGGACCGCATCGAGATCATCCGCATGGAGGCCGCCGGCTGCTATGGCCGCAACTGCGCCGACGACGTCTGCGCCGACGCCGCGCTGCTGTCGGCCGCCGTCGGCGCGCCGGTGCGGGTGCAACTGATGCGCGACCAGGAACACCAGTGGGAACCCAAGGGCACCGGCCAGTTGATGGACGTGGCCGCCGCGCTGGACGACGACGGCCGGCTGCTGGCCTATGACTTCGAGGTGCGCTATCCGTCCAACGACGCGCCGCTGCTGGCGCTGCTGCTGACCGGCGCCGTGCCGGGCGAGCCGCGCGTGCTGGAAATGGGCGACCGTACCTCCGTGCCGCCCTATCGCTACCCCAGCCGCCGCATCGTCTGCCACGACACCGCGCCGCTGGTGCGCGCCTCGTGGCTGCGCGGCGTCTCGGCGCTGCCCAGTTCGTTCGCGCACGACTGCATGATCGACGAGCTGGCCGAGGCGGCGGGCGCCGACCCGGTCGCCTTCCGGCTCAAGCACCTGGACGATGCGCGCGCCATCGCGCTGCTGGAGGCGACGGCGGCGCGCGCCGGCTGGCAGGCCGGCGTGGCGGGCAGCCGTGGCCAGCCCGGCGCCGACGGCCGCCTGCATGGGCGCGGCGTGGCCTACGCGCGCTACGTGCACAGCAAGTTCCCCGGCTTCGGCGCCGCCTGGGCGGCCTGGGCCGTTGACCTGAGCGTGGACCCCGCCAGCGGCCGCATCGCCATCACGCGCGTGGTGGTTGGCCAGGACACCGGCATGATCGTCAACCCCGACGGCGTGCGCCACCAGATCCACGGCAACGTCAACCAGACCCTGAGCCGCTGCCTGCTCGAGCGCGTGCAATTCGACGCGGCCGGCGTGGCCAGCCGCGAATGGGGCGGCTACCCCATCATCGGCTTCAAGGACCTGCCGCCCATCGACGTGCTGCTGATGCCGCGCCAGGACGAAGCGCCCATGGGCGCGGGCGAGTCGGCCTCGATCCCGGGGCCGGCGGCCCTGGCCAACGCCCTGTTCGACGCCACCGGACGGCGCTTTTACCAGGCGCCGTTCACGCCAGACACGGTGCGCGCCACGCTCGCCCAATCCCTCCCCGGCCGAGGTCCGCATGCTTGATATCGACACCCAGGTGCTGCAACAGGCCGCGCAATGGCAGCGCGACGGCATTCCCGCATGGCTGGTCACCGTGGCGCGCACCTGGGGCTCGTCGCCCCGGCCGCCGGGCGCGTTGATGGCCCTGAACTGCCGCGGCGAAGTGGCCGGCTCCGTGTCGGGCGGCTGTATCGAGGACGACCTGGTCGAACGCGTGCGCGCCGGCGCGGTCCTGCCGGCGCGGCCCGAGGTTTTGCGCTACGGCGTGCAGGCCGACCAGGCGCGCCAGTTCGGCCTGCCCTGCGGCGGCACCCTGGAACTGGTGATGGAAGGCATCGGCCCCGCCAGCCAGTTGCCTGCGCTGCTGGAACACTGCCTGCGCCGCGATTGCATCGAACGCGAGCTGGACCTGGCATCCGGCGCTGTCAGCCTGCGCCGCGGGCCCGCCGACGCCCTGCCGCGCCTGACGGCCGCCACCTTCACTTCGCACTTCGGCCCGTCGGTGCGGCTGATCGTGATCGGCGCGGGCGACACCAGCGGCTATCTATGCCAGATCGCACAGACACTGGGCTTCGAGATCATCGTCTGCGATCCGCGCGACACCCAATCTCCGGCCTGGACGATACCGGGCGCGGTCCACAGCCGCGAGATGCCCGATGACCTGATCCTGCGCCTGCGGCCCGACCGCCGCACCGCCATCATTGCGCTGAGCCACGATCCCAAGCTCGACGACCTGGCGCTGATCGACGCCTTGCAGTCGCAAGCGTTCTACGTGGGCGCGATCGGCTCGCGCCGCAACAGCGACACGCGCCGCGCGCGGCTGCGCGAGCATTTCGGCTTGGATGATGAGGCCTTGCGCCGGCTGCGCGGCCCCGCCGGGGTCTACATCGGCAGCAAGACGCCTGCCGAAATCGCGCTGTCGATCATGGCCGAGATCGTCGCCGCCAAGAACGGCGTGGCGCCGGAACGGCTGGAAAGCGTAGCCGCCGGCAAGGCGCGCGGCCGGGCCGATGCGGCAATGACGGCCGATGCCTGCCGCACCTGATCCGGCCGCCGGGCGCGGCCGCGCCCCGGGCGATGCCAGCCATCGCCGGGCCGCGCCGGCCCTGCCCGCGCGGCCTCGCGCGCCCGCGGCTCAGCCCAGGCTTCGGAATGCCTGGTCCATGTCGGCGATCAGGTCTTCCTCATGCTCCAGGCCGATGGAAACGCGGATCAGCCCCTCGGACACGCCAGCCGCGTCGCGCTCGGCCGCCGGCACGCCGGAGTGCGTGGTCGAGGCCGGATGGCACACCAGCGATTCGGTGCCGCCCAGGCTCACCGCCGACTTGAACAGCCGCAGCGCGTTGATGAAGCGGAACGCCTTGGCGCGGCCGCCATCCAGCACAAAGGCGAAGGTCGAGCCCGGTCCGGTGCACTGGCGCTTGTAGACCGCCTGGTAGGCTGCGTCGGCGATGGTCTCGGGGTGGTAGATGCGCACCTTCTCGTGCGGGTTGCCCGCCAGCCATTGCGCCACCCGGGTGGCGCTGCGCGCGGCCTGCTTCATGCGCAGCACCACGGTTTCCATCGAGCGCGTGATCATCCAGCACGAATGCGGGTCCAACTGCGAACCGAACGCGCTGCGGATGGCCCGCACCTTCTTGATCAGGTCCTTGCTGCCGGTGACCGCGCCGGCCACCAGGTCGCTGTGGCCGCCCACGTACTTGGTCAGCGAATACACGCAAAGGTCCACGCCATGCTCGACCGGCTTCTGGAAGATCGGACCCAGCAGCGTGTTGTCGCACACCGAGATCGGCCGGTAGCCGTGGCGCGCGGCGAACGCGTCCAGCTCGGCCTTCATGGCCTGGAAGTCGATCAGCGCGTTGGTCGGATTGGCCGGCGTTTCCACGTAGAACAGCTTGACCGGCCCCTTGGCCGCGGCCGCTTCGAGCGCGTCGCGCATGCTCTGCGCCGACAGGCCATCGTGGATCGGATGCGAGCCGATGCCCCATTCCGGGAAGATCCTGGAGATCAGGGTTTCGGTGCCGCCATACAGCGGCACCGACTGCACCAGTTGATCGCCAGGCCGCAGGAACGCCAGGAACACCGCGCTGATCGCCGACATGCCACTGGAAGTCACCGCCGCGTCCTCCGAGCCATCCAGCAGCGACAGGCGGTCTTCGACGATTTCCAGATTGGGATGGTTGAAGCGGCTGTACACCAGCCCGGCCGACTCGCCCTGCGGCAGCGGCTTGCGGCCCGCCACCAGGTCGAAGAACTCGGCGCCGTCCTCGGCCGAGCGGAAGGCGAAGGTGGACGTGAGAAATACCGGCGGCTTGACCGCGCCTTCGGACAGGAAAGGATCGAAGCCGTACGACATCATCTGCGTTTCGGCATGCAGCGGACGGCCGGAAATGTCTTTCTTGTGATAGCTGGAATAACTCATGGCGTGCCTCTCTGGGGGAATTGCGGGCCTACCGGGCGGGACGTATCACGGGTAGGGACACGATAGCGCCGCCGGCCGGGCGATGCAGCGAGTATGGGCTTGTCCGGCCACAATGTTCTTTCCATTTATGCTTCTTAAAAAGCATAATTGGAAACATTGTTTCCCATATATAGAAAACCATGAAAGAGACTGCCTTGTTACATCAACTTGACGCGATCGATTGGAAAATCATGAAAATCCTTCAAGAAGATGGCCGGCTCTCCAACGCCGAACTGGCCGAGCGCGTGTCGCTGTCGGCCTCGCCCTGCTGGAAGCGCCTCAAGCGCCTGGAAACCTCTGGTGTCATCCGCGGCTATCAGGCCATTCTCGACCGCCGCGCGCTCGGCATGGGCGTGGTGGCGTTCGTCAGCATCTCGCTGGAAAACCACACCGAGAAAACCTGCCACGCCTTTGAAGCGGCGGTGGCCGCCATGCCCGAAGTGCTGGCCTGCCACAACACCACCGGCCAACACGACTACCTGCTGCACATCGTGGCGCGCGACTTCGACGCCTATTCCGAGTTCGTGCGCAACCGGCTGCGCACCCTGCCCGGCGTGAAGGAACTGCTCAGCACCCTGTCGATGCACGAAGTGAAGTCGTCGACCAAACTGCATTTCTGAATGGCCGGCGGCCCCGGGGCCGCAACGAAAGCCGCCAACACCATCCCGGGCGGCCGCGCGCCGCCGGTCCCCTGCCGCCGCGCATCGCGGCGTGTCACGAAGCTGTAGCGACCCGCCCCTAGAGTGTCGATTCCGATTGAATCCCAAAGAGGACTTCCTGTCATGAAATCGACTCTCCGCATCGCGGCGGCTGGCGCCTGCCTGTCCGTCTGCACACTCTCTCCCGCCCTCGCGGCGACGGCCGCCTCCAGCACGGTCCGGCTCTACGGCCTGATCGACACCGGCCTGCAATATCTCAGCAATGGCCCCAGCGGCAACAGCAAGACGGGCATGAGCGCCGGCAACCTGAACGGGTCGCGCTGGGGGCTGCGCGGCACCGAAGACCTGGGCAATGGCCTGGCGACGGTGTTCGTGCTGGAAAACGGCTTCAACTCAGGCAACGGCGGCACCTTGCAGGGCGGCCGCCTGTTCGGCCGCCAGGCTTATGTCGGCCTGTCGAGCAAGACGCTGGGCCGCCTGACGCTGGGCCGCCACAACACGCTGATGATCGACTGGATGAGCAAGTACAACCCGTTGGACAACGCCAATTTCTCGATCAAGCGCCCCGACCCGGCCTTCTCCGATCGCACCGACAACGCGGTGATGTATGTCGGCAAGTTCGGGCCCGTGTCCGTCGGCGGCTACTACAGCTTCGGCTGGAACAACGAACAGTCGTTCAACGACAAGACCCTGGGCCGCATGTTTGGCGGCGGCGCGCGCTACCAGTCCGGCGGCCTCAGCGCCGCCCTGCTGTACCACGCCAAGCACGCCGACAAACCCGCCAAGGGCGCCAACAGCGACAACCGCGAAGACCGCATCGTGGCCGGCCTGTCGTACGACTTCGAGGACGTCAAGGTCTACGCCGGCTACCGCTGGCTGGAACAGAAGCTGACGCAGCGCACCTACAGGAACAACCTGACGTGGCTGGGCGTGGCCTACCGGCCGGTGCAGAACAACCGCCTGTCGTTCGCGGTGTATCACCTGAACGACTCGGTCTGCGACGACATGAACAATGCCGTGTGCCCGGCCGCGCAGGCCGCCGGCACCGGCCAGAAGTCCACCATGTTCGTCCTGGGCAACGAGTATGACCTGTCCAAGCGCACCACGGTCTATGCCGTCGCGGCCTATGCGGTCAACGACGACAAATCGGCGCAGAGCGTGATCGGTGGCAAGTACGGCGCCAACGTCGAGCCGGGCAAGAACCAGTTCGGCCTGAACCTCGGCCTGCGGCACCGGTTTTGAACGCGCCCGCCCCAAGCGCGGGCGGCACGGCGATCGCCGTGCGCGGCCTGCGCCACGCCTTCAACGGCCACACCGTGCTGGACGGCGTCGACCTGGACGTGCCCGCGGGCACCGTCCTGGCGCTGCTGGGCCCGTCGGGCTGCGGCAAGAGCACCCTGCTCAAGTCGCTCGCCGGGCTGCTGCGGCCGCAGGCCGGCAGCATCGCTTTCGGCGATGCCGTCGTCTGCGACGCGCGGCGCCACGAGCCGCCGGAACGCCGCGGCCTCGGCATGGTGTTCCAGGACTACGCGCTGTGGCCGCACCTGAGCGTGGCCGGCAACGTCGCCTTTCCGCTGGAAATGCGCGGCGTCGCCCGGCGCGAGCGGCCGGCGCGGGTGCGGGAAGCCCTGGCCCTGGTCGGGCTGGACGCGCACGCCACGCGCCGGCCCTCCGAACTGTCCGGCGGCCAACAGCAGCGCGTCGCGCTGGCCCGCGCCATCGTGGCGCGGCCGCGCGTGCTGCTGTTCGATGAACCGTTGTCCAACCTGGACCGCGCCTTGCGCGAATCGCTCTGCGTCGAAATCGGCGCGCTGCTGCGCCGGCTCGGCACCACCGCCGTCTATGTCACCCACGACCACGAGGAAGCCCATGCCCTGGCGCACACGATTGCCCGCATGGCGCACGGCCGCATCGCCGACCTCGCGGTGTCCAACCCCCAGGACTCTGCCTAAAATGTCCCACGCACCCTTTTCCAAACTACTTGCCACGTTCTTTATGACGCTTTCGTTCGGATTGGCCGCCGGCCAGGCCAAGGCGCTGACCGTTTACACCGCGGGCCCCGGCGCCCTGATCAAGCAATTGGCCGCCGGCTTCCACGCGAAGACCGGCATCAAGGTCGACGTGTTCCAGGCCACCACCGGCAAGGTCATGGCGCGGCTCGAGGCCGAGTCCGCCAACCCCCGCGCCGACGTGCTGATCTCGGCGTCCTGGGACACCGCCCAGGACCTGGACCAGCGCGGCTGGCTGCTGGCCCATGACAGCCCCAACGCGGCCCAGGTGCCGGCCCGCTTCAAGACCCCGACCTACGTGGCGCAGGGCATCTCGGCGCTGGGCATCGTCTGGAACACGCGCAGCGGCACGCCCGAGCCGCGCGACTGGGCCGACCTGACCGGCCCGCAGTTCAGGCAACAGGTCACCACGCCCGACCCGGCCCTGTCGGGCGCCTCGCTCGACCTGCTGCTGGGCCTGCAGAGCGCCCAGGGCGAGGCGGCCTGGAAGCTGTTCGAGACGCTGCGCGACAACGGCATGACCATCTCCGGCCCCAACGCCCAGGCGCTGACGCCGGTGCTGCAAGGCGCCAAGGCGGCTGTGTTCGGCGCGGTCGACTACGTGTCGTACGCCAGCGTCGAGAAAGGCGAGTCGATCAAGGTGATCTTCCCGTCCAGCGGCACCGCCATCGCGCCGCGCCCGATGATGATCCTGAAGACCACCAAGGTGCCCGAGCAGGCCCGTCAGTTCATCGACTACGTGCTGTCCGAGGACGGCCAGCGCGCCGTCGCGGACGCCTGGCTGATGCCGGCGCGCCAGGACGTGGCCGGCAAGCGGCCGCTGTTCAAGGACCTGACCCTGCTGCCCGAGACCGCGCCCGGCGCCTCGCGCGCCGAGGTGCTGGCGCGTTTCGCGCGCCTGTTCGGCCAACACTGACAGGCCGGGGGGCCGGCACGCCCGGCCCCCTTCCTCCGACCATGAAAAGCGTTTTCCTCCTGGCGGCCATCACCGTGGCCGCCCTGGGCGTGCTCGTCGCCCTGCCAATGGCCTTTGTCGCATTGCAAGCCGTGTTTCCCCACCTGGCCGAAGGCTCGCTGCGCGACCCCTTCGGTGCCTGGGCCGCCACCCTGGCCACGCCGGCCGCGTTGACCCTGCTGGGCGGCACGCTCAAGCTGGGCCTGGGCGTGGCCGCCGTCAGCGCCGCGATCGGCATTCCGCTGGGCGCGCTGCGCGGCCTGTTCCAGGTGCCGCTGGCGCGGCTGTGGGACCTGCTGTTCCTGGTGCCGTTCCTGCTGCCGCCGTATATCGCGGCGCTGTCCTGGACCATGGCGCTGCAGCCGCGCGGCTACCTGCAACAACTGGCTGGCTTCAACCTCGGGCCGCTGCTGTTCTCACCCGCCGGCGTAACGCTGGCAATGGGCCTGGCGATCTTTCCGGTGGTGTATTTCGCCGTCTCGCGCAGCATGGCCGCCAGCGGCGCCCGGCTGGCCGAGGTGGCGCGGGTGTTCGGCGCGGGCCCCTGGCGCGCCTTCCTGCGCGTGACCCTGCCGCTGGCCCTGCCGGCCATCGGCGCCAGCCTGCTGCTGGCCTTCACGCTGGCGATCGAGGAATACGGCGTGCCCGCGGCACTCGGCGCCCAGGCCGGCGTGGCCGTCATGACCACCGCCATCGAGCGGCGCCTGGCCGACTGGCCCATCGACCTGCCGGGCGCGGCGCTGCTGTCGCTGGTGCTGGTGGCGCTGGCGCTGACGGCCTACGCGGTGCAGCGCGCGCTGGTCGCCGGACGCGGCTTCGAGACCGCCACTGGCAAACCGGCGCCGCTGGCGCGCGGCCGGCTGGGCGCCTGGCGCTGGCCGGTGTTGGGCCTGTTCGCGGCGGTGGCGCTGGTGGCGGTGGCGGCGCCGCTGGCGTCGATGCTGGCCGCGGCCCTGACGCGCCACGTCTCGGCCGGGCTGTCGCCGGACAACCTGACCCTGGCCAATTTCGCGGCCCTGTTCCAGGCCGGCGGCGAGGCCTGGCAGGCGCTCTCGACCAGCCTGCTGCTGGCCACCGGCACCGCGCTGGCGGCGGGCGCCGTGGGCCTGCTGGCGGCCTGGTGCGTGGCGGGCCGCCATGTGCCGGGCGCGGCCCTCATCGACGCGCTGGCGCTGCTGCCCGCGGCGCTGCCCGGCGTGGTGGTCGGGGTCGGCCTGATCCTGGCCTGGAACCAGCCGTTCTGGCCGGCCTCGCCGTATGGCACCTGGGGCATCCTGCTGCTGGCATACACCTGCCTGCTGCTGCCGTATCCGGTGCGCTATGTCAGCGCGGCGCTGGCGCAGATCGGCACCAACCTCGAAGCGGCCGCGCGCGTGCACGGCGCCAGCGCCGCCGCGGCGCTGCGCCGGGTGGTGCTGCCGCTGGTAATGCCGGGCCTGGCGGCATCCATGCTGATGGTGTTCGCGGTGGCTTCGCGCGAACTGGTCACCTCGCTACTGCTGGCGCCGGCCGGCGTGCAGACGGTATCGGTGTTCGTGTGGCGGCAGTTCGAGCAGGGTTCGGTCGGCGAAGGCATGGCCATGGCCGCGGTGGCAGTCGGCGTCAGCCTGGCGCTGATGCTGGCGGCCACTGCGATGCGGCGCGACGCGCGCGCCTGATACGCGCCGCGGCTGCGCCCGGGCACCGCCTCAGGCCGGCGCGGGCGCCTCGCCGGACGCGGGCATTTCGCCCTGCACCACGCGGTTGCGGCCCTGGTGCTTGGCCTGGTAGAGGCCGCGATCGGCAACCTGGATCAGGTCGGTGCAGGGCCTATCGGCCATTGGCACGGCAGTGGCCGAGCCGATGCTGACGGTCAGCCACGGGCCGCCCCCCACGTCCTTGCGTGGAATCTGCATCGCCTCGACCGCGCGCCGCAGCTTCTCCGCGGCCAGTCGGGCGCTGCCGGCCGGCGTGCCCGGCAGCACCAGCGCGAATTCCTCGCCACCGAAGCGCGCGGCCAGGTCGGTGGAGCGGTCGCAACTGGCGAAAATGGTGTTGGCGACGCGCTTGAGCGCCTCGTCGCCGGCGATGTGGCCGTAGGTATCGTTGTAGGACTTGAAATGGTCCACGTCGATCATCAGCATGCTGATTTCGCGGCCATCGCGGCGCGCGCGCAGCCATTCGGCATTGAGGTATTCGTCGAAATAGCGGCGGTTGCCCAGCCCGGTCAGGCCGTCGGAATTGGTCAGGCGGCGCAGCTCCATATTGCTTTCCAGCAATTGCTGCTGGCTCTGGCGCAGCGCCTGGTAGGCCTCGTCGCGCTGCACCAGCGCCAGGTACGAGCGCGAGTGGTAGCGGATGCGCGCGACCAGCTCGATGGAATCAGGCAGCTTCACCAGGTAGTCGTTGGCGCCGGCGGCGAACGCGGCGCTCTTGATGGCCGGGTCCTCTTTGGTCGACAGCACGATGATGGGAATGTCGCGCGTGACCGGATGGTTGCGGTACTCCTGCACCAGGCTCAGGCCGTCCACGCCCGGCAGCACCAGGTCCTGCAGGATCACGGTGGGCCGCGTCTGCACCGCGACGGTCAGCGCCCTGTAGGGGTCCGAACAATAGTGGAAGTCGATGTTGCCCTCCGTGGCCAGGGCCCTGCGGATGGCCTCGCCGACCATGACCTGGTCATCGACCAGCAGCACCATGGCCGCATGCGAATTCAGGTCGGCAGAGATCGGGCTGTCGATGGGAGGATGCATAGTGTCTTTCCTTGATTTTCTGGCTATGCCAGCCGGTTCAGGCAAACGCCTGGACCAGCCGGGGAGCGATCTTGTGCAGCGGGCTGATTTCAACGGCGGCCTGCATCATGGCGGCCGCCTTGGGCATGCCGTAGACCGCGCTGGTGGCCTGGTCCTGGGCAATGGTCAGGCAGCCGCGATCGCGCAGCGCCTTCAGGCCGCGCGCGCCATCCTGCCCCATGCCGGTCAGCAGCACGCCCACGGCCCGGCCCCGCCAGTGCTGCGCAACGCTATGGAAAAATACATCGATAGAGGGACGGTACAGGCTTTCCTTCGGATTCTCGGTGTAACGCAGCGTACCATCGGCCAGCAGGTGCAGATGGTCGTCGGTGCCGGCCAGCAGCACCTGCCCGGCCGTCGGCCGTTCGCCCTCGCGCACCAGGCGCACCGGCAAGTCGACCTGGTCGTTGAGCCAGTCCGCCATGCCGGCGGCGAACGAGGCATCGACGTGCTGCACCAGCACGATGCCGGCGGGAAACGTCACCGGAATATCACGTAACAACTGTGCCAGGGTGGCCGGCCCGCCGGCGGATGCGCCGATCACCAGCAGGCCCTGCGAGGCGCCAGGTTGGACGGTGTCGCGGACCACCGGCGTGAGGGCCGCGCGGTTGCTGCCGTAGCGGCCGATCAGCCAGCCGATATTGCGGATCTTGCGCAGCAACGGCGCGGCGGCGGTGCGCAGGTCGCCGCCCCCGACCACCGGGGTGTCGACCGCGTCCAGCGCGCCATGGCCCATGGCGTCGAACACGCGCGCGGTGTGGCGCGCCACGTCCACCGTGACCACCACAATGGCGCAAGGCGTTTCGGCCATGATGCGGCGGGTGGCCTCGACACCATCCATGACCGGCATGATGAGATCCATCAGCACCACGTCGGGCCGGTCGAGGGCGCATTGCTCGACCGCCTGCTGGCCGTTGGAAGCGACCCAGGCGACCTCCAGCCCCGGCTCCAGCGCAATGACGCGCCTGAGGGTTTCCACCGCCATCTGCAGATCGTTGACGATACCGATTCTCACGTCCGCGCCTTTCCGATGAGGTCTTCCACGGCGTCCAGCAAGGCGTCGTCGTGGAAACTGCCCTTGGCCAGATAATAGTCGGCGCCGGCATCCAGCCCGCGCCGGCGGTCCTCTTCGCGATCCTTGTAAGACACTACCATCACCGGCAGGCTTTGCAACTTGGGATCGGCCTTGATGCGCGAGACCAGCTCGATGCCATCCATGCGCGGCATGTCCACATCGGTCACCACCAGGTCGAAGGCCTCGTTGCGCAGCATGTTCCAGCCGTCCATGCCATCCACCGCCACCGCCACCTCGAAACCGCGGTTCAGCAACAGCTTGCGTTCCAGTTCGCGTACCGTCAACGAATCGTCCACCACCAGCACGCGCTTGCGGCGGCGCGCCTGCGCCGCCGGACCGCCGCCATCGACCCGCGCCAGGCGCCCGCCCTCCACCAGTTTCTGCACCGACAGCAGCATGTCCTCGACATCCAGGATCAGCAGTGGCGTGCCGTCGTCCATCAGCGAGCCCGCCATCACATCCTGCACCTTGCCCAGGCGCGGGTCGAGCGGCTGCACCACCAGCGTGCGCTCGCCAACGTAACGGTCCACGGCGATGCCGTACTGCTTGTCATGGTCGCCCACCACCACCACCGGCAGCGTCTCGGCTGCCGGCGCCGGTTCGCCGCCGCGCAGGATCTGGCGCGCCGACACCAGGCCGATCTGGCGGTCCATGAAACGGAAATGCTGGTGTCCCTCGAGCTGCTCGATGTCCTGCGCCCGCACCTGCAAGGCATGGCTGACGTAGGCCAGCGGAAACGCGTAGATCTCGCCCTGCACCTCGACCAGCAGGCTGCGCACCACCGACAGCGACAGCGGCATCTCCAGCACGAAGCGCGTGCCCTGCCCAGTCTGCTGGTGGATGCGCACGGCGCCGCGCAGTTGGCGCACCATGGTCTGCACCACGTCCAGGCCGACGCCGCGGCCCGAGATCTCGGTGACCTCGCCGCGCGTGCTGAAACCGGACAGGAACAGGAACTCCAGCAGTTCGGCCTCGCTCAGGCGCGCGGCCGTCTCGGCGTTGGTCAGCTTGCGCTGCACCACTTCGAGCCGCAGGCGGTCCAGCGAAATGCCGCCGCCATCATCGCTCAGTTCGATCAGCAGCATGCCGGCCGCGTGGCGCGCCGACAGGCGAATCAGGCCCTCGGCCGGCTTGCCCGCCTCCAACCGGTCCATCGGCATCTCGATGCCGTGGTCGACCGCGTTGCGCAGCAGGTGCATCAGCGGCGCATCCAGCTTGTCCAGGATGTCGCGGTCGACCTGGGTCGAATCCCCTTCGATTTCCAGCCGCACCTGTTTGCCCAGCGACCGTCCCAGGTCCCGCACCATGCGCGCCATGCCGCCCAGGCCGTCGCCGAACGGGCGCATGCGGCAGGCCAGCGCGGTGTCGTACAGGCGCTGCGCCAGGTGGCCCATGCGCCAGCCGAATTGGTCGACTTCGCTGGCGCGCAGCGCCAATTCCTGCTGGCAGGCCTCGACAATGCGCTGGGCATCGTCCAGCGCCGCCCGGCTGCGGGCGTCGACAGACTCGCCCGCGAGCGAGGCGCGCAGGCTGTCCAGCGCCTGGCCGGCGCCCGCCTGCATCCGACGCAAGCGCAGCATGGAAGCGCTGAAGGGCGCGATCCAGTGCGACTCCACCAGGGTTTCGCTGGACAGGCCGAGCAGTTTGTTGAGCGTGTCGGCCGTGACCCGCAGCACCCGCTCCCCCTCGCTCAGGGCCTGGTCGGAACTGCGGCGCGCGGGCGCAGGCGCGGCGTCCGGCTGATGGATCGGCGGCAGGAAGTCCGAAGGCTTGGGGGGCCGCTCCACCGCTGGCGCGGCCGGTGGCGCATTGGGCGCATTCGACAACCGGGCAATCAGTCCGTCGATTTCCTCGCCGAGCTCCGCACCGGGCATGGCCACCCGCTGCAGCAGGTCCGCGCCCAGCAGCAGCGCGTCGATATCGGCGGCCTGCAGGCGCAGCCGCCCTTCCTGCGCCGCCACCAGGCAGTCCTCCATGGCGTGCGCGATGCGCACCGCCGGGTGCAGGTCGACGATGCGCGCGGCGCCCTTGAGCGAGTGCGCCGCGCGCATGCAGGCCTCCAGGTGCTGCGCCGACGTCGGATCGTGCTCCAGCGCCAACAGGCCGTTGTTCAGCACCTGCACCTGATTGCGGGTTTCCAACTGGAACAGTTCCAGCAACGAGGCATCGCGCATCTGGTCCGGGTTCACGCCAGGCTCCGTTCCAAGGCTTGCATCAACAGGGTCTCATCCAGCACGCCGACGCTGCGCGAGCCGCGGCGCGCCATGCCACGCGAGTATTTCAGGCTGGCGCCCTCGACCGTGGCCGGCAGCGGCAGCAACGCCTCCAGATCGACGCCATCGATGCCTTCGACCTCGTCCACGGGCAACACCACCGCCCGCCCGGCGCCGCCGAAGATCAGCATGCGCGCGGTGGCCGGCCGCTCGCGGCCGCTGTCGGCGGTGGCGCCATCCAGGCCCAGCAGGCGCCCCAGCGACACGCAGACGGTCAGCGTGCCGCGCACGTTGGTCACGCCCAGCACCGCCGGGTCGCGCCGATGCGGCAACGGCAGGATCGCGCGGGTCGCGGCCACTTCATCCAGCGCCCGGGTCGGCAGGCCGAGCCATTCCCCGCCCAGGCGGAACACCAGCAGCGACGACAGCCGCGCCTGCGGCGCGTCGTCCGGGCCGGCCGCGGCAGCCTCGACGCCGCTTTGCGGCGGCAGGCGGTCCAGGATGCGCTTGGCCGCCCCCGCATAGACCGGGCAATTGCGGCAATGCACATGCGCGGGCAGGTGCTCGCAGCTTTTGTCGCCGCGAATGCCGATGCGGTTCCAGCAATCGTCCACTTCCGCCAGGCGGGCCAGGGAATCGAGCGCGTTACCCACGGCGGCCCTCCTGGCGCGCGGCGCGCGCCTGCAGGCGGCGGGCGCCTTCCTGGTCGCCATCGGCCGCGATCAGCGCGGCCAGATGCAGCAACGCTTCGTGATGCGTCGGATCGAGGTACAGGGCCTTGCGGTAGGCGGCTTCGGCCTGGCGCGTGTCGCCGCTGGCGTCCTGCAGCAGGCCCAGCAGGTACAAAGCCTCGGCGCTGGCGCCGTGCTGATCGAGGTGCGCGCGGCAGCGCGCCATCGCCTCGTCCACCCGCCCCTGGTCGGCCAGCATGGCGATGGCGCGCAGGTCGGTCTCGATCGTGGCGGCGGCCACGGCGGCCGGGACGGGGCTCATGGCGGCGGCGGGCGCCAAGGCCACAGCCGGCGCGGCGCCCGACGGCCGTCCGAGCCAGGCGGGTGTCGCGGCCACGACAGGCCGCGGCGGCACGGCGCGCGGTATCAGGGTATCAACGCGCGCGCGGCCCGGCGGCGGCCGAGGCGTCCAGGAAGCGGGATTGGCGGCCTCTTCCCGCACAGCCGGTTCCGCGCGGAAGGCGAAGGCGCGCGCCAGCGGCACCGCCACCAGGCGCCGTGCCGTCATCAAGCTGGTTTCGGCCGGTCCCACGAACAGCACGCCGTCGCGGCGCGCGAAACGCCTCAGGATGGCGACCGCGCGCTCCTGCGTGGCCGCGTCGAAATAGATCAGCAAATTGCGGCAGAAAACGAAATCGTAGGGCTGGACGTTGGCCAGCAACTGGGCATCGAACAGGTTGCCCGCCAGGAACCGCACCCGCGCCTTGACCCCATCCGCCAGTTGATGGCCGTCGGGAGTCTCGGTGAAATAACGGTCACGGTATGACAGGTTCGCGCCGCGAAACGAATTGCGGCCATAGCGGGCGCGCCGCGCGAATTCGACCATGCGTTCGCTGATGTCGACGGCGTCGACCTGGAAGCGCGCGGCGGGCACCCCCGCGTCCAGCAGGGCCATGGCGATGGAATACGGTTCCTCGCCGCTCGAACAGGGCACGCTCAGCACGCGCAGCACGCGGGCCTCGGCGCCCGGCGCGAACAGGCGTTCGCGCGCCAGCGTCGCCATCGCCTCCTGGGATTCCGGATAACGGAAGAACCAGGTTTCCGGCACGATCACCGCCTCGATCAACTGCTGCATCTCGGCCGGCGAGGTCTGTACCTGCATCAGGTAATCCTGCTCGTCGTCGACGCCCACCGCCTGCATGCGATGGCGCACCGCCCGCTCGACGGCGGCGGCGCCGATGGAGCCGCTGTCCAGCCCCATCTTGCGCTTGAGCGCCGCGCTGAAGTCTTCCACCATCATCATGGCCGGCCGCCTCCGGCCGCCGCCGGCTCGGCCGCGAACAACAGCGCGCGCACCGGCTCGGGCAGCAGATCGGCCACCTCGACCGCCTGCACCATGCCGCGCGCATCGCTCAGCACCGGCCCGAGATAGCGGGCCTGCGGCGTCTCAAGTCCCAGCGGCCGGAAAGCCGCCGGATCATAGTGCGCGGTTTCGGTGGCCTGTTCCAACACCAGGCCCAGCAGGCGCTCGCGCGGTTCCTGCGCCGGCCGGTAACGCGCCAGCGCCAGGCGCGTGCTGGTGACCCGGGCCGCCGCGCCGGCGCCCGCCAGCGCGCTCAGGTCGATCACCGGCACGGCCGCGCCGCGGCAATCGAACATGCCCGCCACCCACGGCGGCGTGCCCGGCACCTGCTTGAACGCGCGCATGCCCAGCACTTCGACCACGTCCGCCGCATCCAGCGCGTAGCGGTCGGCGCCGATGCGGAACAGCAGATACAGCCGGCGCCGGCCGGTGGCGGCGGACGCCGCGGGCGCAAGCGGGGCAAGATCGGCCATGGCGCGTCAAACCTTGAAGCGCGACACACCGCTGCGCAGGTCGTTGGCCACCAGCGTCAGATCCTCTATCGCCGCGCTCGACTGGCGCAGCGATTCCACCGTCTGCTGGGCCGCGTCGCTGAGCTGTTGCAAGGCCTGGTTGATCTGCTCGGCGCCGGTGGCCTGCGCCTGCATGCCTTCGTTGACCATCTGCACGCGCGGCGCCAGCGTCTGCACCTGCTGGATGATCTGCGAGAGCTGGTCGCCCACCTGCTGCATGTCGGCCATGCCGCGCCGCACCTCTTCCGAGAACTTGTCCATGCCCATGACCCCGGCCGACACCGACGACTGGATCTCGCGCACCATCTGCTCGATGTCATAGGTCGCCACGGCGGTCTGGTCGGCCAGGCGCCGGATCTCGGTCGCCACCACCACGAAGCCGCGGCCATACTCGCCGGCCTTCTCGGCCTCGATGGCGGCGTTCAGCGACAGCAGGTTGGTCTGGTCAGCGACTTTCGTGATGGTCGTGACCACTTGCGTGATATTTCCGGCTTTCTCGTTCAGGATGGCGAGCTTGGCGTTGACCGAGCCAGCCGCCCCGACCACATTGCGCATCGTGTCTTCCATGCGCGCCAGGCCCACCTGGCCGCTGCCCGCCAGCGACGCGGTCTGCTCGGCCGCGCCCGACACTTCCGTCATGGTGCGCACCAGTTCGCGCGAGGTCGCCGAGATCTCGCGCGAGGTTGCGCCGATCTCGGTGGTGGTGGCCGCCACTTCCGACGCGGTGGCCTGCTGCTGCTTGGACGTGGCCGCGATTTCGGTCACCGACGTGGCCACCTGCACCGCCGAGCGCTGGGTCTTGGCGACCAGGCCGGTCAGCTCGTCGACCATGCCGTTGAAACCGCTCTCGATGGCGTTGAACTCGTCCTTGCGCGCCAGCGTCAGGCGGCGCGTCAGGTCGCCGCTGCCGGTGGCTTCCAGCGTCTTCACAATGCTGCTCATGGGATTGACGATGGCGCGCATCAGCAGCACGCCGCATATGATCGCCGCCACGATCGCCAGCGCCAGCGATAGCAGCATGGCTGCCTCGGCCTTGTCGACCGCCTTCTGGATGCCGATGGCCGACTCATCGGCCAATTGCTTGTTGGAGGCCACCATGTCGGCCAGCACGTCGCGCCCGGCATAGAAGGCCGGCCGCAGGTCGGACTTGATCTTGGCCTGGACCCGCAGCGGATCGGACTGCATCGCCGGATCCAGGATCTCGGCGCGAATGCGCATGTAGGTCTGCAGCGTCTTCTCGAATTCCGCGAACATGCGCTGGTCTTCGGGCCGCACCACGGTGCGGCGATACTGTTCGATGTCGTCCTTGAGCTTCTGATCGTTCTTCGGCAACGCCGCCAGGCCGGCCTGGCGCTCCTGTTCGGTGTCGCTGTGAAACGCGTCCTGCACCACGACGAAGCCGGCAAACCACGAACCCCGGATCGACGTGCTGTAGTAGATACCCGGCACAGCGTCGCTATTGATCGCCTTGGCTTCGGCCTCGACTTGCAGCAGCCGCTGGTAGTCGACCACCACCATCAGGGCCATGATGGCCAGGATCACCAGGAAGCTGGCGATGATGCGCTCGCGTAGTGTCAGATTCTTCATACCGGGGCCCTTGTGCAATATCGGCTCGCCCACACCCATGCCAGCGCCGTTGACGTTATGGGCGGCCGTCCCGGCCCGCGCGTCGTCCATGGTTGACGGAATGTGCGAATAGTCAGCAATTATTGCAAAGGCGCGCGCGATCAGCTACGGAAAAACAGGGGAAAGCCCCCCTTTCGCACGGTCTGCGTCGGGAAAAAGCAAAGCCCACTTACAAGAAACTTGTCTTTTGGTGTGACAACGCGTACGAAAGCCCGCAAGCCTGCGGACATTTCCTCACGGCCGCGGACGCCAGGCGGGCGCCGCCCGGGGCCGGAGGTGCGCGCAAGCCGTCGCGCCCCCGGGACCGGTAGACACCCACCGGACGGGCCGTTCACAGGCCCTGGCGCCACAACCCTTGCGGCGGCCGGGCTTGCGCCCAGTCGCGTATCCGCTCGTGGGCATGCGCCAATTGCAGCACCGCCAGGTCGCCACGCGGCGGACCGATCAGTTGCATGCCCATCGGCAGGCCGGCGGCGCCAAACCCCACCGGCACGCTGGCCACCGGGCAGCCGGCCAGCGTCCAGGGCGTCACGGTTTCCATCCAGCGGTGGTAGGTGTCCATGGGCCGCCCGGCGATCTCCTTGGGCCAATCCAGCGTGGCATCGAACGGAAACACCTGCGCCGACGGCACCGCCAGGTAATCAACCTCGTCGAACATCCGCAAGACGGTCTGGTACCAAGCGCTGCGCTCTTCGGTGGCCTGGTAGACCTCGCGCGCGGTCATGCCGTCCAGCCCCTCGACCTCCCAGATCAGCGCCGGCTTGACCAGTTTGCGGGTCTCGGGATCGCGCACCAGGTCGTGATACTGGCCGCCCACCATCAAGTGGCGGTGGGCCAGCCAGATGCGCCACAGGCGCTCGCCCGCGAACGGCACGCGGTAATCGTCGACCCGGCAACCGGCAGCTTCCAGGTCGGCCAGCGCCTGCGCGCACAGGTCCAGGATGCCCGGCTCCATCGGCAGATAGCCGTTCCAGTCACCCAGCCAGCCGATGCGCTTGCCGCGCAGATCGGCATCCAGCGGCTGCGCGAAAACGGCCGGATCGTCGCCCAGCGACAGCGGCGCGCGCGCATCGTGCCCGGCGATGACCGACAGCAAGCAGGCCATGTCGCGCGGCGATCGGCCCATCGGGCCTTCGTACGACAGTTGCTTGAGGAACACCTCGCTGGACGGCCCGTTGGGCACCCGCCCGGCCGACGGCCGCATGCCATAGACGTTGCAGAAAGCCGCCGGATTGCGCAGCGACCCGCCGAAGTCGCTGCCATCGGCCACCGGCAGCATGCGCGCCGCCAGGGCCGCCGCCGCGCCGCCGCTGCTGCCGCCCGCACTCTTGGAGACGTCGTAGGGATTGACCGTGGTGCCGTAGACCGGGTTGTAGGTGTGCGAGCCCAGGCCGAACTCGGGCACGTTGCTGCGGCCCACGAAAATCGCCCCCGCCGCCCGCATCCGCTCGACCAGAATGGAATCCTGCTGGCTCACGTAGTCCTTGTACACCAGCGACCCCATCGACGTGACCATGCCGCGAACGGCGGTCAGATCCTTGGGCGCCTGCGGCATGCCATGCAGCCAGCCCAGCCATTGCCCCGCCGCCAACTGCGCGTCGCGCGCGTCGGCCTCGCGCAGCAGTTCATCCCGCTCGCGCCGCGCCACCAGCGCATTGAGCGCCGGGTTGACCGCATCGATATGGTCCAGGTAGGCGGTCATGACCTCGCGGCACGACACCCGGCGCTGGCGGATCGCATCCGACAGCGCATGCGCGGGCATGGCGACGATATCGTTCAGGCGGCCGGCGGCCGCCGGGGTGGCTGCATTCATGGTGTTGTCTCCGCTATTTTTGTGGCAGGCCGACGATACTACGCCAATGCCGCGCACACCAACGCGCATCGGCAGACGACGAAATGCGTATTCTCATTGCCCGAAAGCGGCAGGGGCCGCGTCGCGCCCCACCCCGTTGCGCAAAGCGTCCGCGCCTCAGGCGAACATGTGCCGGGCCAGATGGTCCACGAACACCCGCAGTTTGGGCGATGGGTGGCGACTGGCCGGCCACAGCGCCCACATGGTGGCGTTGCCGCGCGTGCGTTCGTCCATCACCGTCACCAGCCGGCCCGAGGCCAGTTCTTCCTTGATGGTGAAGTCCGGCAGGCAGACGATGCCCAGCCCGCCCAGCGCCAGGAAGATGCGGGTCTCGACGCTGTTGCAGACCAGCGTCAGCGGCAATTCGGGCGCGGGCGCGCCGGCCGCCGTTTTCAAGGGCCATTGCTCCAGCTTGCCGGTACTCGGATAGCGGTAATGCAGGCAGCAATGGCGCAACAGGTCGCTGGCACGGCGCGGCGTGCCCTGCTGCGCCAGGTAGTCAGGCGAGGCCGCCAGGATGCGGCGGAACTGCCCCAGGCGGCGGCGCTTCAGGCCGGAATCCTGCATCTCGCCGGAACGCACCACCACGTCGTAGCCCTCGCCGATCACGTCGACCATCCGGTCGGTGAAATCCAGGTCCAGCCGCACCTGCGGATACTGCTTCATGAACGTGGCGATGGCCGGCTCGAACAGGCGGCTGTAGCGCGGCAAGCTGACACGCAGCCGGCCGCTGGGCGTGCCGGCAGCCTCGGACAGTTCCAGCTCGGCCGCTTCCACTTCGCACAGGATGCGGCGGCACCGCTCCAGGAACTTCTCGCCTTCCGGCGTCAAGGCGATGTGGCGCGTGCTGCGGTGGAACAACCGCACCTTCAGGTGCGCCTCCATCCGCGCCACGCTCTTGCCGACCGCCGACGGCGACACGCCCAGCGTCCGCCCCGCTTCCGCGAAGCTGCGGGTGTCCGCCACCAGCACGAAAACACCGATGCCGCTGAGGCTGTCCATCGCCAGATTCCTTCAATGCGGACTTTCATGTCCGGAATATTCGGAATCCTAGCCTATTTTTCTTTTATCGACGGCTGCCTATCCTGCCGGCATCGCGTTCCCGGACGCCGCGCCCGCCGGGCGCCGGCGCTATTCGCTTGTTTGTCGGCCTCGTCTGCCGAACCGGGGCGGCTACAGCCTTGACTCCCATTATCGACACCGTTATCGACATGACCTCACTGCCTCCTTCCCCCGCCCCCAACCGCTGGCTGCAATTGCTCGCCGCCTGCCTCACCGCCGTGCTCATTCCGCTGTGCTTCACCGGCCCCGCGGTGGTGCTGCCCTCGATCAGCCAGGCGCTGGGCGGCACGCCGGTGCAATTGAACTGGATCCTCAACGGCTACATCCTGGCCTACGGCAGCGTCATCATGGTGTCGGGCAGCCTCACCGACCGGTACGGCCCGCGCCGCGTCTGGCTGGGCGGGCTGGCCTGGTTCTGCGCCTTCACCTTTCCGATCGCCTGGGCGCCGTCGGCCGGCTGGATCGACTTCCTGCGGCTGATGCAGGGCGTGGGCGGCGCGGCGGCCTTTGCCGCGGCCATGTCGTCGCTGGCGCCGCTGTTCCATGGCGCCGCCCGGGCCCGCGCCTTCAGCCTGCTGGGCACCACCTTCGGCATCGGCCTGTCGTTCGGGCCGCTGGTCTCCGGCTGGCTGGTGCAGACGGCCGGCTGGCGCTGGGTCTTCCACGGCACCGGCCTGGTGGGCCTGCTCGGCCTGGCGCTGGTGGCCGCCAGCGTGCGCGCCACGGCGGGCGCGGCCGGCGGCCGGTTCGACTGGCGCGGCGCGCTCAGCTTCACCGGCGCGCTGGGGCTGTTCACCTACGGCATGCTGCTGGCGCCCGAAAACGGCTGGCGCGACGCCGCCGTGGCCGGCTCGCTGCTGGCCTCGGCGCTGCTGGGCAGCGCCTTCATCATCACCGAGATGCGCGCCTCGCATCCGATGCTGGACCTATCGTTGTTTCGCAGCCCGCGCTTTGTCGGCGTGCAGGTCCTGGCGGCCTCGCCGGCTTTTCTGTTCATCGCGCTGATCGCCATCCTGCCCGGCCGCTTCATCGGCATCGACGGGCACAGCGCGCTGCGCGCCGGCCAGTTGATGATGGGCCTGGCCACGCCGCTGCTGGTGGTGCCGTTCCTGGCCGCGCTGCTGACGCGCCGCTTCAGTCCCGCCGCCCTGTCCAGCACCGGCCTGGTGCTGGCCGCCGCCGGCCTGGCCTGGCTGGCCCGCGACCTGGGCGGCGATGCCGGCCGCCTGTGGCTGCCCATGAGCCTGATCGGCATCGGCATCGGCCTGCCCTGGGGCCTGATGGACGCGATGGCGGTGAGCGTGGTGCCGCCGGAGCGCGTCGGCATGGCCACCGGCATCTTCAACACCGTGCGCGTGTCGGCTGACGGCGTCGCCATCGCGGTCATCAGCGCCCTGCTGGCCACGCTGATCCACGCCCAGGTCGCGCTCGCCCTGCCGGACGCCGGCGCCCAGGTACTGCTGCAGGCCGCCAACCGCGCGGCGCTGGGCCAGTTGGACGAGGCCGGCGCGCTGCTGCCCGGCGCCCATGGCCTGCTGCACCAGGCCTACGATGCAGCCTTCGGGCAGGTGCTGTACGCCCTGGCTGGATTCGCGCTGTTGCTGGCGCTGCTGGTCCATGCCTTGCTGGCGCGGCCCGAGGCGGCGCCGATGGCGCGGGTGCGGCCCCAGGCGCACTGAACGCCCGTCACGGGGCGGCCGGCGCGCGCACGCCTGGACCGGCGGGGGTTTGCGCAAGATCAATCCATCCCCGCGCCGGCGCGCCCTACTATTCGCGCTGCCGTTACATGCCGCCAGGAGACTTTTTTGTCCGAACCCGACATCTGCACCGAAGCCGAGATCCGCGACCTGGTGCATACGTTCTATGCCAAGGCGCGCGCCGACGACGCACTGGGCCCCGTGTTCGAGGCCCAGGTACACGATTGGGACGAGCACCTGTCGACACTGTCGGACTTCTGGTCGGCGGTGCTGCTGGGCACCCGGCGCTTCACCGGCATGCCCATGCCCAAGCACGTGGCGATGCCGAACCTGAGCGCCGCGCTGTTCGAGCGCTGGCTGGCGCTGTGGGGCGAAACCCTGGCGGCGCTGCCGAACCGCGCGCTGGCCGACGCGGCCGGCGAAATGGCCAAGCGCATGGCGCGCAGCCTGTGGTACGGCTACCAGCTCAGCCGCGATCCGAACCAGCCGCCGACCGAGCTGCGTCCGGCATCGCCAGCCCGGGATCTCTCGACCTCGCCTGCCCCCCCGCGCGGGGCCGAAGGCGATGGCCACGGAGCATCGCGCTAATCCACTCGCCACCAGCCGGGCAACAGATTGCGCACCTTGGCGCGACGGTAGCGGTCGTCGATGAGATGCACCGTGCCCACGTCCTGTTCGGTGCGGATCACGCGGCCGGCGGCCTGCACCACCTTCTGCATGCCGGGATAGAGGTAGGTGTAGTCGTAGCCCTGCGCCTCGCCGTAGCGCCGCTCCATGGCGCGCTTGATGTTCTCGTTGACGGCGTTGACCTGCGGCAGTCCCAGCGTGGCGATGAAGGCGCCGATCAGGCGCTTGCCCGGCAGGTCCACGCCCTCGGAAAAGGCCCCGCCCAGCACCGCGAAGCCCACCCCCTGCCCGCTTTCGGTGAAGCGCCCCAGGAAGGCCGCCCGGCTGGCCTCATCCATGCCCGGCGTCTGCAGCCAGATCGGCACCTGCGGATGGCGCAGCCGCATCTGCTCGGCGACCTGCCGCAGGTAGTCGAAGCTGCTCAGGAAGCCCAGGTAGTTGCCGGGGCGGCGCGCGTACTGCTCGGCGATCAGGTCGGCGATGGGCGCCAGCGAGCGCTCGCGGTCGCGATAGCGGGTGGACACGTTGCCCACCACCTTCACCGCCAGTTGCTCCGCCTGGAAAGGCGCGGCCACGTCGATCCAGGCCGTGTCCGGCGGCAGGCCCAGCGTGTCGCGGTAGAACTGCTGCGGGCTCAGCGTGCCGGAAAACAGCACCGAGGCATGGGCCGCCGCGTGCCGGGCCGCCAGGTACGGGGCCGGCACCACATTGCGCACGCACAGCGTGGATGGCGGCGTCTTGGCGCCTTGCGCGCGGGCATCGGCCCGGGTCACGTCGAACAGCGCATGCGGGCCGAACTGCTCGGCCAGCCGCATGAAATGCAGCGCCTCGAAATAGAACGCCAGCACCGGATCGTCCTGTGCCAGCGGTGACTCGCCCAGGTAGTCGGTGATGGCGGCCACCGCCTTCTGCACCGCGGCCAGCACGCCAGCCGGCGCCTCGTCGTAGGCCTGGTAGGCCTCGGCCTGCTTCTTGTTGAACGCGGTCCAGGAACGCTGCAGGCCGTCCAGCGGCTTCTTCAGTGCCTTGGGCGCGGCCTGGCGCGCCGCAGCCAGCCCGAGCTGGTTCAGTTCGCCGGTATACATGCGGCGGGCGCGATCGACCAGGTTGTGGGCCTCGTCCACCAGCACCGCCACCTTCCATTGGTGCGCCTGCGTCAGCGCGTGCAGCATGGCGGTGGCGTCGTAGTAGTAGTTGTAGTCGCCCACCACCACGTCGCTCCAGCGGATCAGTTCCTGCGACAGGTAGTACGGACACACTTGATGTTCGCGGGCAGCGGCGCGCACCGCCGGCGCGTCCAGCCGGCCCTGGACCAGGGCGGCCTCGCGCGCGGCTGGCAGGCGGTCGTAGAAGCCCTGCGCCAGCGGGCAGGACTCGCCGTGGCAGGCCTTGTCCGGATGCTCGCAGGCCTTGTCGCGCGCCTGCAGGTCCAGCACCCGCAGCGCCGGTTGCGCCGGCTGGGCGTTCAGCGTGTCGAGCGCCGCCAGCGCCAGCCCGCGCCCGGAGCCCTTGGCCGCCAGGAAGAAGACCTTGTCCAGCCCGCTGCCCGGCGCGGCCTTGAGCAGCGGAAACAGCGTGCCCAGCGTCTTGCCGATGCCGGTGGGCGCCTGCGCCATCAGGCAGCGGCCATCGCGCGCCGCGCGGTAAACCGAGACGGCCAGTTCGCGCTGGCCGCTGCGGAATTCGCCATGCGGAAACGCCAGCCGTTGCAGCGCCGCATCGCGCGCCTGCCGGTGCGCCAGTTCGGTGCGCGACCAGGCCAGGAAGCGATCGCATTGCTCGGCGAAAAACGCCGCCAGCCAGGCCGCGTCCCGGGTCTCGGTCAGCACGGTTTCTTCTTCGGTGGCGACGTTGAAGTACACCAGCGCCACGCGGACCTGCGCCAGCCCGCGCGCCAGGCACAACAGGTGCGCATAGACCCGCGCCTGGGCCCAATGCGCGGCGCGGTGGTTGTCGCGCACGCTGTCGAGCCGGCCGCGGTAGGTCTTGATCTCTTCGAGCTGGTTGGCCGCCGGGTCGTAGCCGTCGGCGCGGCCGCGTACCAGCAGGTTCTGGTATTGGCCGCTCAGCGCCACCTCGGTTTCGTAGGCGGACCCGCGCCGGGCCGTGACCGCCGTGTGCCCCGCCATGCCTTCCAGGCCGCTGGGCGCGGGCGTGAAGCGCAGGTCAAGGTCGCCGGCGCGGGCCGTGAATTCGCACAGCGCGCGTACCGCCACCGCGTACGTCATGGCGCCGGCTCCCGCCAGTTGACATGGCAGACCCGCACCGGCATGCCGTGCTCGGCGCAATACGCCAGCCAGCGGATCTGGTTGTCCTGCAGCTTGTCGCCCGGGCCCTTGATCTCGATCAGTTCGTAGCCGGGCGCCCCGGCGTGGAAACGGATCAGGTCGGGCAGGCCGGAACGGTTGGCCTTGACGTCGCGCAGCAGCCGCGTGAAGAACCGTTTCAGGTGCGCCGGCGGCAGGTGTTCGAGCGCGCGTTCCAGCAAGGGTTCATCAAGCGCCCCCCAGAACACGAAGGGCGACTGCACCCCCTGCTTGTCGACGTAGCGGCGGCGGATGGTGTCGCGATATTCGCCGGAGTCCAGTTGCGCCAGGCAGGCGGCGAACAGCGCCTCGCGCCGCGCGTGGAAATCCGGCGCGTCAAGGTCGGCCGGCCCCCGCTGGAACGGATGGAAGAAGGCGCCCGGCAAGGGCGCGAACACCGCCGGCCAGCACAACAGGCCGAACAGCGAATTGATCAGGGTGTTCTCGACGTAGTGCACCGGCGCGTCGTCGCGGTGCAGGTGGTCGCGGGCGGCGAATTCCACCGCCGTCGGCGCCGCGCGCCGTTCCAGTTCGAGATCGAAGCGGGCCACCGGCGCCGTCACGCGCCGCGCCACCGCCTGCCCCAGCTTGCGGCGCAGGCGCGGCAGCATGCGCGCCAGGCGTTGCGTTTCTTCCTCGCTTTCGGGCGCGGCCTGGGCCCGCAGGGCCAGCGCCAGCGCGTCGTCGAAGCGCGCCATGCGTTCGTACACGCGGATGCGGCGATGGCGCGCCCCCGGATAGGCGCACAGCGCGTAGACGCGCTCGGCCGCATGCCAGTCGTGTGCCCGCTCGCAGGCCTGGCCCAGGCGCAGCAGCACCTTGGCACGGCGCTTTTCCAGCCAGGCGTTGTCGCTGGCGCAATCGGCCACCGCGCGCAACAACGCGTCGACATCCGGGGCGTCGTCCAGTGCCTGGCGGCAGGCGTGCAGCGCCAGGTAGCGGTCGACGTCCGCCCGCGCCTGGAAAGCCCGCGAGGAGGAATCGAACGGCACCGCCTCGTACTGGAACACGCCCAGGTCGGCCAGCACGAACTCTGACCAGCCCTGGTGCAAATTGCCGAAGAACATCAGGCGCAGCCGCTCGCACAAGTCCGCGACCGCGACCCGCCAGGCCGGATCGGCGGAAACTGCTCGGCCCGCCGTGGCCGAAGAGCGTGGCTCCGCCGGTGGATTGCCGACGGGCGCGCACGCTGGCGCCGCAACGCGCACGGCCTGGATGGCGTCGGCGCCTGGCGCCAGCGCCATCCAGGCCGCATGCGGCCGCGTGTCCGGATAGCGCGCGCGCAGCGCGGCCAGCAGGTCCGCCTTGCGCCCCGCCCCCTTGGCCGGCGTAGCGGCGAACAGGCGGTCCAGCTCGGGGCGCGTATGCAGCGCGAACAGTTCGTCCAGCGTCATGGGCGTGTCGGCATCCAGCCAGCCCAGCGCCAGCAAGGGCGCGGCAGCCTCGACCGAGTCGGGGATTTCCTCGTACGCCAGGCGGCTGGCGCGGAACCACGGCCCGCGCCGCATCAGCATGCGCACCAGCAGCGCCTGCGAGGCCAGCGGCAAGCCGGCGAAATCCGCCATGAAGCGGCGTTCGCATTCGTCCAGCAGGTCGGCGTAGCGTTCGCCGACCCACGCCAGGGCGCGCTGGAAGTTATGCAGGTAGTAGTAGCGGTGCGGGGGCAACATCGGCCGGAACGAATAGCTGGGTATTTATCCAGTAATCATAGCAGGCCGCCCCGCCTGTGGAAGCCTCGGCAAGTACCTATCCGTGGCGCACGATCTCGAAGCCCTCATCGTCCTGCGGCGCCACGAAGTACGCCGTGATGGCGTCGTACTGCGCGTCGCTGGTGGTGAACGGATGGGCGCCGGATTCGTTGCGGGCGCGCAGCCGCGCCTTGCATACCGCGTCGGGCAGGTCCAGGAAATGCAATTGGTGGCGGCAGCCGGCGGCCTCGGCCAGCTGGCGCAGCCAGGCGCGGCTGGCGCGGGTGTTGGCCGGAAAGTCCAGCACCACCGACAGCCCCGCCCCGACCAGCGCGGCGACGTGCGCGCCCATGGCATCGCGCAAGCGTGCGGCGCAGCGCGCGTAGTCCGCCACCTCGCGGATCTCGCCCGGATACAGCGCCGCCAGCCAGGCATCCTCGCTGATCAGCAGCGTGCCGGGTTGCGCGGCCAGCCGGGCCGCCAGGGTGGATTTGCCGGCGCCGATCTTGCCGCACAGGAAGTGCAGCAGCGGCGGGGGAAAGGGGGGTGGGTTGGACGGGTGCGATTGCATTGGGCTGCCTCGGGAAAGAGCCAGCCGGCGGGCCAACAAAAAACCCGCCAGTGGCGGGTTGATGTCGCGATGATCCGACGCGCGCTAACCCACCGTGGTCCCAACGGGGGTAATAATCAGGGCGAAAGAGCGCTGCGGCCGGTTCATGGCACGATGATGCTGGACGGCGCCAAACCTGTCAAACTGCGGCGAACGATTTGTCGCGGCGCCGGGCCGCCTCCCACACTGCCGCGGCAAAGGAACCATGTCCCGCCCTCCCGTCACCCTGCGCCAGGCCGCCGCCCGCGATGCCGACGCCATCGCCGCCATGCACGCGGCCAGTTGGGCCGTCACCTATCGCGGCCTGTTGCCCGACGGCTTTCTCGACGCCGGCCTGGCCGACGACCGCATGATCCACTGGCAGGACCGGATGCGCGACGCCGACACCGATGCGCAGGCCGTGTTCATCGCCGAGCAGGACGGCCAGCCGATCGGCTTTGTCTGTGTCAAGCAGGAACGCGACCATCCCGGCGAGGTGCTGCTGGACAACCTGCACGTGCTGCCGCCCTACCAGGGCACCGGCGCCGGCAAGCTGATGGTGGCGCGCGCCGAGGCCTGGGCCCGCGCCCGCGGCGCAGCGCGGCTGTATCTGTACGCGCTCGAAGGCAACACCCGCGCCATCGACTTCTACGAGCGGCAAGGCTGGCGCAACACCGGCACCGAAAGCGACCGGATCGGCGGTATCGAGGTGCAGGCGCGCCGCTACGAGCGGCCGGTGTAACCACATGCCGCGCGGTTTGCGAGTAAGGTATGCCCCAGAGGCCTTCATCGTCCGGCACGCCGGCCCGTGCCACTCGCAGGAACCCGCATCATGACTACCCTTCGCCTGGCACTGCGCCCGATCCTGGCCGCGATCACGTGCGCATCGCTCGCCGCCTGCGCCAATCCGCCGGCGCGCGGCACGGACCTGGACTATCGCAGCCGCCCGCCCGCGGCCACGCAGGGCGCGACCAGCGCCCCGGGCCAACGCCTGAACATCCAGACCGGCGAGGGAGAACGCCTGAACCTGCCCTGGTTCATCCAGGACACGCAGAACCTGATCAATCGCCAGTGAGCCTGGCGGGGCGCGTCAGCGCGCCGCGAACCAGTCGCCGGCCACGCCGCCATTGCGGCCGCAGAAAGGCGGACCCGAGCCGTCGTCGGGGGTGCCAGCAGGCGCCGTTTGGCGCGCCACCAGCACGGCGCCGCGCCGCGTCAGCGTCACGACCCAGGGCGGACCGTCCTGGTAGGTCACTTTCAGGCTGTCGCCATCAACCACCGCATTGCCGCTCAGGTCGCAGACCCAGTTGCCGTAGTAAGGCATCCACGAATTGACCGCCACGGCCAGCTCGCCGTTGGCGCCCTGCGTGATCTCGATCTCGCCCTCGATGTTGCGCCACTTGCCGACGAAGCCGGCGGCCGGATGCGGATCGATGGCCTTCAACAAAGCCAGGCGCGCCCGCATGAAGGTGGCCATTTCCTTGGCGGGCGTGCTGTGCGTGAAAGGCTGCTCATAGACCCTGTCCCGCATGCCCAGGAAATAGCGTTGATCGGCGGTCAGCGACTTGGCCGCTTCGGCATCCAGCTTGTCCCGCACATCCTTGTATTGCCGCGCGATCGCCGCATCCTGGTCCGCCAGCGCCGGGTTGGCGCAAATCGCTTTCTCGACCGGCGTGGCGGCCTTGGCGCAGTTGAAGGAAGGTGCCGCCGTGGCGCTGCCGGCCACGGCCAGCGATGCCGCCAAGAGCAGAGGACGCATCATGGTGGGAAATTCTCCAGGAGGTGTAAAGGTTCGCCACCCCCGGCGACGTCGGACAAATTCGCGGCGCCGGCATGGCCAATGGTGCGGCCTGGAGTCTACGCTATAACGCCAGCACGCGACGCGCGGGGCACGGACCGTCGCGCCAACGCGCCCGCCCTTCCCCCAGGCCAAAAAAATTCGCCCGACGAAGCGGGCGAATCCCATCGGGGCGCCGCGGGCCGGCCAGCCCGCGGCAGCGCGATTATCGCGCCGGCGCCTTGGCCGCGCCCACGTCCTTGCGCACCTTGGCCACGTCCGACGCGCTGACCGCCGCGCCTTCGTTACCCCAACTGGAGCGTACGAAGGTCACCACGTCGGCGACTTCCTTGTCCGTCAGGCGCCAATCGAAGCCCGGCATCGCATAGGCGGTGGGCGCCGCCGTGGTGCCCGGCATCTGCGCGCCCTTGAGCACGATGTGGATCAGCGACGCGGGATCGGCCGAGTTCACCGTGGAACTCAGCGCCAACTGCGGGAAGGTCTCCGCGTAGCCCTTGCCGGTGCTGCGGTGGCAGGCCGCGCAGTTGTTCAGGAACGTCATCGCGCCGTCGCTCGTATCCTTGCCGCTGCGCAGGGCCTGCGCCACGGTGTCGTTGTAGGCGAGCGGCCTGGTCGCGTCCTTGTTCACCGGCGGCAGGCTCTTCAGGTAGACCGCGATGGCGTTGACGTCGGCGTCGGTCAGGTGCTGGGTGCTGTCCTGCACCACCTGCGCCATGCCGCCGAACGCGGCCGAATGGCCGTTGCGGCCGGACTTGAGGAAAGCGGCGATGTCTTCCTTGCTCCAGCTGCCCAGGCCGTCGGCCATGTCGCCGCGCAGGTTCTTGGCGAGCCAGCCTTCGACCACGCCGCCTGACAGGAAGGCCGAGCCGTCAGCGTCGGTCAGCGCCTTTTCCTGCAGCGCGAAGCCGCGCGGGGTGTGGCAGGTGCTGCAGTGGCCCAGCCCTTCGACCAGGTATTGGCCGCGCAGCAGCGCCTGCTTGTCGGCGTCGTTGGCGGGGGTGGCGGTGACCGGCGCGGTGGCCACGTCGGGCGCGAACATCCAGCGCCACACGCCCAGCGGCCAGCGCATCGACAGCGGCCAGGTGATGTCGGTGTCCTTGTTGGCCTGCTTGACCGGCTCGACGCCGTGCATGAAGTAGGCATACAGGGCCTTGACGTCATCCGGCGTGACCTTGGCGTAGGCGGTGTACGGCATGGCCGGATACAGCGAATGGCCGTCCTTGGCCACGCCATGGCGCACGGCGCGGTCGAAGTCCTCCTGCGTGTAGTTGCCGATGCCCGTGTCCTTGTCGGGCGTGATGTTGGTGGAATAGATCGTGCCCAGCGGCGACTCAATGCCCAGGCCGCCGGCAAAAGGCTTGCCGCCCTTGGCCGTGTGGCAGGCGATACAGTCGCCGGCGCGCGACAGGTACTCGCCCTGCTTGATCAGTTGCGCATCGGCGCCGGCGGGCGTGCCGTCGGCGGCCCAGGCACTGCCCCAGGCCAGGACCGAGAGCGCGGCAACAATGGTCTTTTTCATCATTGTCGGCTCCTTATGCCTGCACCAGCGGGCCCGGGTTCTTCAGGTACTGCTCGCGGATCGCCTGCGCGGCCCAGTACGCCAGGGCCCCCACCAGTCCGGTCGGGTTGTAGCCCATGTTCTGCGGAAACACGCAGGCGCCCATCACGAACACGTTGGGCACGTCCCAGCTCTGCAGATACTTGTTGACCACGCTTTCCCTGGGATTGGAGCCCATGATGGCGCCGCCCGTGTTGTGCGTGCTCTGATAGACCCGCGTGTCGTAGTGGGAGCCTTTCTTGCGCACGGCCACGAAGTGCTTTTCGGGCTTCATGGCCTTGGCCACGTCCTCCATGCGCTTGCCCATGTAGCCGAGCATGTCGAATTCGTTGTCGTGCCAATCGAAGGTCATGCGCAGCAGCGGTTGGCCGAAGCTGTCCTTGTAGGTCGGGTCGAGCGACAGGTAGGCGTCGCGGTACGACATGACCGAACCGGACATGCCGATCGTCATGTAGCGCTGGTAGGCATCCTGCACCCCGGCCTTCCAGGCCGTGCCCCAACTGGGCGTGCCCGGCGTGGTGGGCGTCTGCTTGATGGGGCGGCCGCCATAGCGCACGTGGCGGATACTGGCGCCGCCGATGAAGCCGAGCGGGCCGTGGTCGAACTGGTCGCCGTTCAGATCGTCCATGCTCACGCCGCCGGCGCCCGTGCCCACGAACGGATTGAGCTGCGTGCCCTTGGGCAACAGCACGTTGATGGCGCCATTCATCTGGTAAGCGTAGTTCTTGCCGACCACGCCTTCGTTGGTCTTGGGATCGTAGGGCTTGCCGATGCCCGACAGCAGCAGCAGGCGCACGTTGTGCATCTGGTAGGCCGACAGGATCACCAGGTCGGCGGGCTGCTCGATCTCGCGGCCCTGGGCGTCGATATAGGTCACGCCGACGGCCTTCTTGCCGGTCGAATCGAGGTTGACCTTGATCACGTGCGAATGGGTGCGCAATTCAAAGTTGGGCTTTTTCAGCAGCACCGGCAGGATGGTGGTCTGCGGCGAGGCCTTCGAATACATGTAGCAGCCGTAGTTCTCGCAGAACCCGCAGAAATTACAGGGGCCCAGGCGCACGCCGTACGGGTTGGTATAAGGGGCGGAGGCATTGGCCGCGGGGGCCGGATACGGATGAAAGCCCACTTCGCGCGCGGCCTTCTCGAACAGCTGCGCGCCGTAGGTGGTGGTCAGCGGCGGCAAAGGATATTCCTTGCTGCGCTTGCCTTCCAGCGGGTTGCCGCCCTCGACGATCTTGCCATCGAGGTTGCCGGCCTTGCCCGAGGTGCCGCACACGTATTCGAACTTGGTGAAACAGGGCTCCAGTTCGTCATAGGTCACGCCGAAGTCCTGGATGGTCATGCCTTCGGGGATGAAGCTCTTGCCGTAGCGGGTTTCGTAGCGGGTGCGCAGCTCCAGTTCCTCGGGCAGCACGCGATAGTGCATGCCATTCCAGTGAAAGCCCGCGCCGCCCACGCCGGTGCCCAGCAGGAACGAGCCATTCTGGCGATAAGGCACCGCCACGTCGTCCACGCCATGCCGGATCGTCACGGTCTCCTTGGACAGATCCTGGAACAGCTTGCCGCGCACCGAATACGCCAGCTCGTCCAGCACCTTGGGATATTCCGCTTCCTTGGGGGTGTCCTGCATGGCGCCGCGCTCCAGCGCCAGCACGTGCAGGCCGGCCTCGGTCAGCTCCTGGCCCAGGATGGCGCCGGTCCAGCCGAAGCCCACCAGCACCGCATCGACTTTGTCTTTCTTGATCGCCATGGCCTACCCCCTTTCGCCGGAAATCGACACGGGGCCGTAGGGATACTTGACGTTGGGCTGGTCGGCCCAATCCATGAAGTCGCCGCGCGCGCCCGGAAACCCCACCATCTTCCAGCCCACCATGTTCTTGTTGCCGCCATACATCGGGTCGGCGAAGAAGCCCTCCTTGGTGTTGGCCAGCAGGAAACTGAAGAAGGTCCTGGCGGGCACGGTGTCGAACTCGATCTTGCCGCCCTGCAGGTCCTTCAGGATCTGTTCCTGCAAGGGTTTGTCCAGTTCAGCGTAGACCTTGCCGTGGGTTTTCCTGCACCAGGCGTCACAGGCCTCGATGCCGTGGCGGTAGACCTCGCGCGGGTTCTGGTTGATCTGGTAGCCCAGCTCGGGCGCCACGTCGGGATGGAACGGCCCCTGCATGTACCAGAGCTTGCCATGGCCATACGGCGTTTCCATCTGGCGGTCGATGAACTCGGGCACGCCGGCCTCGATGGCGCCGGGGCCGTACTGGTCCGCAGGGATCAGGTGATCGACCGCGGCCACGATGAAGTTCCATTCGGGTTGGGTGAAATAGGTGGGCGTGTAGGCCTTGGCCGCGCGCGCCGCGCCGCTGTCGGCGCCATTGCTACAGCCCGTGGCGGCCACGCCCACCGCCAGCGTCGAGGCTGGCACGATGGCCAACGCCTGCAGAAACCGCCTGCGCGGCTTTGCGTCTTCTGTCATAGACATCTCCGTGAAAATTCCAAGTCGTCCTAGCGCACGGCCGAACATGCACCCCTGGAAACACGAACTGCCGGGCCGCGCCCTGGTGACAACGCGCTCTTCTTGGTTACAGAAAAACGGACCGATCCTTGAAAAGGGACATAAGGAAAGGTGGCCCCCATTATGCGCTTTTCAGACCAACTGATCTGCCCTTCCGACCGTATCAGATCGATTTTCTTGACTCGGGATTTACTTTTGCATTAAGGACTCTGTCAGAAGAGGCCAGCTTCGGACCACGCCGGTATAGTGCGCAGGCATGCTTGCGGCCGCCGCCGGCCCTCACCGCGCCCGATAACAAACGTTACCCATGGAAACCATTCGATGACGCAATCAAGCAAGACATGGCAAGCCACCACCCGCACCTGGTCGGTATCGCGCGGCACGCCAGGCCAACCTGACGCGATCACGACGGCGCGCCCTGCCGCCACCGACAGCCTGATCGGCATCAGCGAGAAGTGGCGCTACGAAACCGACGACGAAGACGGCCCTTTCTCGGTCGAGATCAACAACGGCGCGGTCACGGTGAACGGTCGCCACTACGACAGCCTGGATGCGGTGCCGCGCGCCGAGCGCGAACGCATCGAGGCGGTGCGCGAGAGCCTGTCCGGCGACGGTCTGGTGAACCTGTTGCGGCAGGCCGGCGTGGACGCCCGCGTGGTAACCGGAACGGCCGGCCGCCACGCTTCGGCCAGGCCCGAATTCGTCATGGAAACGGAAAGCCCCGACGTGCGCGATGCGGCCACGACCGGTCAAGCGGCGCCGCCGTCCGCCGCACGCGACACGGACGCCGCGGCCCCGGGCGCCGTGCCGCAAAGCGGCAGCCTGCGCCGCATCGTGCTGGTGGCCGTGGCGCTGGGCCTGGCCTGGGCGGGGCTGCGACTGACCGGCGCGATCTGAGCCTTCGCGACTACGGCCCCGCCACAGCCGGCCGTTCAATGGGCGCCACGGTTTCGCCATGCGATGACGAATCCACCCGCGCCCAACAGCGCCGCCACGGCGAACGTCGCGGTCATGCCCCGCGCCACCGCGGCGGGCGCGGCGGCGGCCAGATCCGTCGCCCCCGCGCCCCGGACAAACAGCGCCCCCAGCACCGACGCTCCTGTCACCAGGCCAAGATTGCGCGACAGGTTGAGCATGCCCGCCACCAGGCCGCGCTGCTCGGCGCCGATGCTGGCCATGACGCCGGTATTGTTGGCGGCCTGGAACGAGGCATAGCCGGCCGTCAGCAGCACGATCGGCCCGACGTAACCGGCCACGCCCAGCGTGGCTGGCGCGGCCGCCAGCAGTGCCGCGCCCAGGGCAACGCCGGCCAATCCGGCGCGACTGACACGGCCCGCACCGAAGCGGTCCACCAAGCGGCCCGCCGGCACGCCGCACACGGCGCTGACCACCGGCCCCGCCGACATCACCAGCCCGACCGCCGCCGCCCCCAGCCCCAACGCCTGCGTCAGGTAGAAAGGCCCCACCACGAAGGTCGCCATGATGACCGTCGACACCAGCGCGTTGGTGGCCAACCCGGTGCGCAGGTCCGGCCGCCGCAACAAGGCCGGTTGCAGTAGCGGCGCCGCCGCCCGCGCCTCGACCCGCAGGAACAACCAGCCGCCAGCGGCCGCAGCCAGCAGCAGGCCGGCATTGAGCGCGCCGAAATGGCCGCGCCCCAGCGTCATGGCCAGCGCATACGCCATCAACAGCGCCGCCAGCAGCGCCGTGCCGGCGACATCGAACGGCGCTGGCCGTGACGGGCGCGGCCGGTCGGCCGGCAGATAACGGTACGCCAGGCCCATCGCCATCATTCCCAGCGGCAGGTTCAGCAGGAAAATGGCGCGCCAACCCGGCCCGGCGATCAAGGCGCCGCCCAGCGTCGGCCCGAGCGCCGTGCCCACCGCCGACATCGTGCCCAGCAATCCCATGGCGCTGCCGGCCCTGTCCTTTGGCAGCAGATCGCCGACGAAGGCCATCGTCAACGCCATCATGACCGCCGCGCCCATCCCCTGCGCCACCCGCGCCGCCACCAGTTGCGACAGCGTGGCGGCCATGCCGCAGGCGGCCGACGCCAGCGTGAACACGGCAATACCGGCCAGCAGCAGGCGCCGCCGGCCCGCCATGTCGCCCAGGCGCCCCGCCCCGACCACGCAGGACGTGATCGCCAGCAGATACGCCAGCACGATCCATTGCACCTGCGAGAACGGCGCGTGCAACGCCAGCGCCAGCGACGGCAGGCCGACATTGGCGCTGCTGGTGCCCAGCGACGACAGCAGCATGGACAGCGCCAGGGCAGCCAGTCCCCAGGCAGCATGACGATTGGCGGTGGCAACGGGCGCGGGGTCGGGTGGCGCGGGATTGAGTGGCGCTCGAGAGGCTGGCGCGGCATTCGGCGAAGATGGAAACATGATGGTCCGTAGCGAAGAGAAGCGGGAACCGGGCCGCTGGCGATACACGCAGTGCCCGGACACCGGGCCGTCCAAGCCCGAGGCAATGCCAGCGTAAGCCCGCGCCGACCATGGCGGAAGACGCACCATTTGCACTTTATTCGTGCATACAACGCCATTACCGACGCGGCCGTGATAAGGTCGGCCGATGTCCCGCCCTGACCTGAACCTGCTGCTCACGCTCGACGTCCTGCTGACCGAAGGCAACGTCGCGCGCGCCGCGCGCCGGCTGCACCTGAGCCCTTCGGCCATGAGCCGGGCGCTGGCGCGCCTGCGCGAAACCACCGGCGATCCCCTGCTGGTGCGCGCCGGCCGCGGCCTGGTGCCGACACCGCGCGCCCAGGAACTGCGCGAACAAGTCAGCCGCCTGGTGCAAGAGGCCCAGGGCGTGCTGCGCCCGGCCGAACTGCTTGACCCGTCTCGGTTGGCGCGCGGCTTCACGCTGCGGGCCAGTGACGGCTTCGTGGAATACTTCGGCCCGGCGCTGCTCGCCCTCACCGGCCATGAGGCGCCAGGCGTGCGGCTACGCTTCATGCAAAAACCCGACAAAGACAGCACGCCGCTGCGCGAGGGCAGCGTCGACCTGGAAATTGGCGTGGTCGGCGCCGCAAGCAGTCCCGAGATCCGTACCCGCGCCTTGTTTCGGGACCGCTTCATCGGCGTGGTGCGCGCCGGCCACCCGCTGGCCAAGGGGCGCATGAGCGCGGCGCGCTATGCCGCCGGCCAGCATGCGCTGGTGTCCCGGCGAGGCCTGGACAAAGGCCCCATCGACGAGGCACTGCAAGCGCTCGGCATGACACGCCAGGTCGCCGTCATCGTCAGCGGCTTTTCCGACGCGATCGCCCTGGCGCGCGCTTCCGACCTGATCGCCAGCGTGCCCGAGCGCCACACCACCAACCTGCGCGCCGGCATGCACAGCTTCACGCTGCCGGTCCAGCCGCCCCTCGTCACCGTGTCGATGCTGTGGCATCCGCGCATGGACGCCGACCCCGCGCACCGCTGGCTGCGCGATTGCGTATGGCGGATTTGCGCGCCCTGAGCGCGGCAGCGCGCGTGGAACCGCTACCATACGGGCTTCGTTGTCACACCCGGCTCTGCCGCCTTGCCATGTCCTTGCCGATTTTCCGTTCCCCCACGCCCGCCGACGCCGACCGCTGCTTCGAGATCGAAAGCGCCGCCTACGAAGGCGACGAAGCCGCCACCCACGCCAAGATCGCCACCCGCATCGCCGAGTATCCGCAAGGTTTCTTACTGCTGGAGGACGATGGCGTCATCGTCGGCTTCATCAACAGCGGCTGCGCGCACCAGGTTGCCATGGCCGACGAGGCGTTCAAGGAATTGGTCGGGCATGACCCGGCCGCGCCCAACGTGGTGATCATGTCGGTAGTGGTCGATCCGGCCCACCAGGGCAAAGGCCATGCCGCGCGCCTGATGCACCGCTTCATCGACGACTGCCGCCGCCAGGGCAAGCGCACCATCCACCTGATGTGCAAGGAACGCCACGTCGAGCTCTACCGCAAGCTTGGCTACCGCTACGTGCGGCCCTCCCCTTCCGACCATGGCGGCATGGCGTGGCACGAGATGGTGATGGATCTATAGCAGGCGCGCCCGGCCGCCGCGGCCGACGAGGCGCGCGGCCTACTCGATATTGCTCAGCACGCGCGACAGCACGCGTTTGGCGTCCGCCACGCTCTGCAGGTAGTCGGGCCTGGTCTCGACGTCGCGCATCAAGGCCATCACCTGGGTCTTGCTGCGGGTCAGCCGCGCTTGCAGCGATTCGATTTCGACCACCTTGCGCCGCAGGGCCGCCACCAACGCCTCGTGGTTCCAATCCTCGGCGCCTGCAGGCAACAGCCCCCGGATTTCCTCCAAGCGGAACCCGACCTGCTGCGCGGTGGTGATCAAAGCCAGCGCAAGGACCGCCTCCGGGGTATAGCTGCGGTAACCATTGGGTCGGCGCGCCACGGCCTGCAGCAAGCCGGCGCTCTCGTAGAAGCGGATACGCGACGGGGTCAGCCCGCTGCGTTTGGCCAATTCCCCGATATCCATGTGGCAGTCCTTCCTGGTAACGATCAATGAAGCCCGCGGCGGTCAGTCTCGTCAACGCGGCCCGCGCCACATCGGCGGCTGCGCCAGGCGCGGGCGCGCACCACGCTGTCGGCCTACTTGACGGCCGGGGAAGACGGCGCGGCGACCGGCGGCTTGTTGGGCGGTCGCACCGGGCCAGCGGGCAGCGGCGCCGCGCCGTCGGGCTTGACGAAAGCGAGAGTCGCGACATACCCGATGGCGTCGTACGGCTCGGGGCCCGCCGCGCCCGGCCGCTCGCCCGGTGTCTTGTCGATGTGCATGGTACGCAGGACATACTGCGTCTTCCAAGGCAGATCGAAGCGGGCCTTGCCCTGGTCATCGGTGTAGGCCACCTTTTCCCAGCCGGAATCCACCATGGCGACGAGCTTGGCCTTGGGCAGGGGTTGTCCTTTCAGCACCACCTGGAATTCGCCGGCCTGCCCGGTCGGCACGATGTCCAGCGTCAGCTTGGGCGGCACAGCCACGGACGGATTGGCCACGTAGCGCGCGCCCATGTGAAACCAGGCGTTGATGCTTTCGTCGCCGTGCTTGAATTTGCGCACGGTCTCCATGGGGCTTTCCACCAACAGGCTTTCGTTGCCGCTGGCCTTGCCCGACAGCTTGAAGCCGTCGGCGGCCTTGGTGGCGGTCACTGGCGATTCGCCCTTGGCCGTCACCAGCGTCGCCGACATTCTCCCGAAACCGTCCAGGTAGCCCGGTGACGCCTCGCGCAGGTTCTCGGCGAATTCGCCGAAGCGCGCGATGGCGGACTTGCCGCCCGGCTGCTCGATCCAGACTTGATGGGCTTGCGCGGTGGCCGACAGGCACAAGGCCGCGATAGCCAGGTATAGGGTCTTCTTCATGGAATGCTCCAGGGAATGGGAAAGAAACGAACAGGTCCGGTTCTGTCCCGCTCCCCGGCGTCGGCCGCCCTCGCCGGACCGAAGCCGGCGCGTCTGGATGAAAGAAGACGCTTGCGCGTGCATGGCCATGAGTTCAAGCATTCGAAGACAACCCACAATTAACACGAGAATCGTTCTCGATTATGTGAATCGGCCCGACGATGTCAACAATGAGACAGCAACCGCGAGTGCAGTTGCGGCCGTTGGAACATTGCCGCGCGGCGACCGCTTTTCACTGCGCCGGCACACCGTTCCGGGGCGCACCGTAAACGCCCGAAGCGGCCTTGAGTGGGACAGCAAAATCGGACTGTGCGCAGCCAATGCGCGCCCCCGGAATCACCTGCGAGCCGCGCAGATCAGGAACGTCCAATGGCTGGTCTCGATGATCTGGTGCATACCCAAAATGGCCAGGCCGGTATCGAATTCGGCCTCAGCCACGCCGGGCACGACGAGCTGGCCCGGCACAAATCGCCTCGGGAGCTAGCCGTCGCCGCCGCGGCCCAGGAACGCGGCCAGCGGTCAGCGCGGCGGGTCGCTCGCCGGCATGGCCGCGCCGCGGGCGGCGGAGTCCAAATCCAACTGCCGCAGCACGTGCTGCGCCGTCGCCTGTGCCGTCCCGCCGGCATCCACCTGCAGCCAGGTTTGCGCGGCTGGCGAGCGTGCCAACTGCCTCTGCACGATGGTTTCATCGGCGTCGGACGGATCATTCATGCGAGCCTTGACGCGCGCCACCAGGGTCGCGGGCGGCGCTTGCAACCAGAAGCCGGCAAAGCCCGCCCGCGCCAGCGCGGCGGCCTGCGCGATGCGCTCGCGGTCGCCCGGCCGGTCGAACACGGCATCGGCAATCACACAACAACCGGCAGCCAATAGCCCACGGGCGCGCTCGGCCTGCGCCGCATAGACCTGTTCCGACACATCCCCGCCATAGGCCCGCGCCGGCAGCCGCGCCTGCGCGTCCACGCCGTGCAGCGCCTTGCGGATGCGATCGCTGGACAGTACCCGCGCGCCCGGCGGCGCGCCGACCGCGGGCGCGATCGCCGCGGCCAGCACCGATTTGCCGGAGCCGCTCAGGCCGCCCACCGCGACCAGCCGCGCGGCACGCGGCGCCAGGCAGGCCAGCCCGGTGTCCAGGTAGCGCAGGGCCCGCGCTTGCAGGCGCGCACGCGCCGTCCCCGTCGCGGCGGCGGCCTGGGTGGCGACGACATGGGCGCGGATCGCCGCGCGCAACGCCATGAAGGCCGGCATCAGCGGCAGGCCATCGTCGTCATCGCGCCGATCCAGGTAACGATTGAGCACCTGGTTGGCCTGCGGCGCCAGCCCCCTGCACCACAGGTCCATCAGCAGGAACGCCAGGTCGTACAGCACGTCGATGGTGGCCAGCGACGTGTCGAACTCCAGGCAGTCGAACAAGGTGGGCTCGCCGTCGATCAGGCAGATATTGGCCAGGTGCAGGTCGCCGTGGCAATGCCGCACTTTGCCGGCACCTGCCCGCGCCCGCAACAGCGGCGCGTGATGCGTCAGCTCGCGCCGCAACGCCGCCTCCAGCGCGGCGGTCTTGTCGGCGGGCAGCGATGGCAGCCCGGCGAATACCTGCGCATTGGTGTCGACCACGCCGGCCAACTGCGCCCGGGTGTCCACCTCCCGCGCCACTTGCGCGCGGTCATGGAAATCGGCGATCACGCACGCCAGGCGGTCCGCCAGCGCCGGGGACAGGCCATCGCGGGCCGCCACGGTTTCCAATAGCGCATCGTCGGCGAAGCGCCGCATCTCCACCACCGCGTCAACCAATTCGCCCGGCCCGTCGAACGACAATCCGCCATCGTCCTGGCGGGTGATGCGCCGCACCGCCAGATACAAGGCGGGCGCGGTGCGGCGGTTCAGGGCCAGCTCGCGCTCGCAGGCCCGCAGGCGCAACGCCGGCGTCGACAGATCGACATAGGGAAGGCGAACCGCGCGCTTGAGTTTGCAGGCGCGCGATCCTGCCAGCACGATGGTGGACAGATGCGTGCGCACCGTCGAGATGTCATCCGCCGGCACGCCCTGGACGTGCGGGCTGGTCAGGAAAGCCAGCGTGGCGGCCTGGTTGTCGGCGGTCATGCGTTCTCCCGGCATTGAGAAAGACCTTGTCCGCCATTATCCCGCGGATGGCCGGCGGCACTGCCGCGTCCCAGACCCGCCGCCCACACCGCGACCGACGCCAGCGCCATGCGGATCATGGCCGCCTTTGGCCGCTCCCGCCGGGCGCGGCGGCGCGGCGCCCGCCAGGCGCCCCATGCGCGGCCCGGTTCAGTTGCCAGCCGCCGGAGCGCCCGTCCGGTCGCGCTGCATCATCTGATGCCACATGAACTGCTGCATCAGCGACTGCTGCATGCCCATGTACTGGTCCATCATGTATTGGTGTTCCTTCAACTGGCGGTCCGTCATGCCGGAATAAAAGCGCCGCATGTTGCCCCGGTTGCCCGGCCCACCTCCACCATTACCCGGGCCATTGCCCATCATCGGGCCGCCACGGCGCGGTCCGTACAGACAACAGCCGCCATCTTCCGCGCCGCGGATCGACTGCATCAGCCGCATCGTGCCTTGCATGGTTTCCCAGTGCTCCTGCAGCAGACGCTGGCGCGCTTCGGGGTCCTGGGTCTTACGCAGCGCGTCCATCTGGTCCTGCATTTTCCGCATGTTGGCTTCGGCCGCGCTCATCTGCTTGTCGAATTCGGCAACGGAATCCTTATCCTGACTTGCACGCGCCGGCGGCGAATCCGGGGCCGGCTTGGCCGGCTGGGCCAACAACGGACCTGCGCTCAGCGTCAGGGCGGCCAGCGCCGCCGCGATAGTGGTCTTTTTCATGATGGTTCTTCCAGGGTCATGACAGGGCTCGATCGCGCCATCGGCGCGGCACCGTGTTCACTCTACCCCCCGGTTCGACGCGCTTATTGACCTAACGCAACGTTACGGCGCGCGACCAATAGACCCGCAATGCCGCCACCGAGTCCGCGGGCGCCGGCATGTATTGCGACAAGTCGGCCAGGCCGACATTCATGCCGCCCCCGCTCGCTGCGCCTCGCAACAGAAGGCGCTGGAAGGCGCTGGCCTGAAGGCCGTAGCGTTCGGGCTGCTCGACCTGCAACGCCAGTACGGGGATATGCCAGTTGCGTACCCTCACCTTGACAAGATCGATCTTCCGAATCGCCGACCAAGGCACGAAGACCTGCCGGACTCCTTGAAGCGTCAGGCCGCGTTCGTCGGCGACAAGGTCGGAAGGTTTGTCGAGGCCGCGCCAGCGCCGCCAGGCCATACGCGCGCCCCACACCACGAAGCACAAGGCGAGCGCCCCCGACGCCGGCGCAATCAAGAGCCACACCCAGTTGGCCCGGGCCGCACCGTTCATAAAGGGCAAAGCCGCCGCAAGCAGCAGCGCGAGAACCAGGAAACTGCCGCAGCCCAGCATCTCCCATGCCGCCAGGCGCGCGTCGGGTATGCGCAGGACCTCAGGCGGCCTGGCCAGCGGCAGGTTCCGGCAACGCCAGCGCAAGCGTCGGCCATACCGGCGAACAAGGACGATGATCGAGAGGAAAAACGCGATAAACAGCACCGCCGCGACCGGTTCGGTCCGTGAGCGCATGGCCAGCAGCATCGCCAGCACGCCGGCCATGCCGGCCAGCCAAATCATGGGCTCTACCACGAACGTATAGAGTCTGGTCCATACATGGTTACAGCCACGCCCAGCGTCCATGCTCCTCCTTGCACGCCTGGCTCAGGAGACCGCGCGGCTCCCCGCCAGAGATTCGTTCAGATCGATGCCCACCCCGACGGCGCGCCGGCGCCATTTGACGAATCCAGTTGTACCAGACCTGGACACGCCATGGAACCCGCCTCGAGGGGCAAAGCGCCCCGCATCGACGAGGCCCCGGCGTGGCCGACACGAGGCGGCAGCGCCATCAATAGTCCCGGACTTCATCGAACCAACGCTGGGCGTGATCTTCAGTCACGCCCAGTTCGGTCACGCGCGCGAGCTGGCTGAGCTGCCACACGGCCTCGCCGATGTCTTCGCGTTCGGCGGTCTCGATGCCCTTCATGTCGTTGAAATGGCCGGCGAACGCCTGGATGGCGGCCTGCGCCGCATCGACGTGGCGAGCGCCCCGCAAGGCATCGAGGGCGATGTCATAGGCCGTGTTGGCCGACTTCGCCATGCGGCCGCTCCACCCTGAAAACGGCCGCCCATACTCGCTTTGCCACCACTGCGGCTTGCGCAGCTTGCTGACCGAGGTGTAGTCCGCCCACGCCCGGACCTTTTCCCGCGCCTTCAGTTGCGCCTTCAACCGCTTGCCCGCGCCGTCCTCGACGTTGAAACCGATGAAGCGCTCCAACGACGGCCAGTGGTCCAGCGGCGGCAGGCCCGCCAGGTCCGGCGCGAAGCGGATCTCCAGGCTCTTCAGGCGCGGCAGGCGGGCCAACGCGTCCCAGTCGGTAAATCCGCCCCACAGCGACAGGTGTTCCAATGCGGCAAAACGCTCGAGCCCCCGCAACGATATCGGCTGCGCCAAGGGCTCGCCATACAGCGCCAGCGCCGTCACCGTCCGCAGCATGCCCAGGTCAGGCAGCACATACGGCGCCAGGCTGGCGCGCCGGCCGAACGCGGGATGCAGCGACAGCATGTCCGGCGCCGTCCCCGTGACGGCGATCCGGGAAAGATCGCCCAGCAGGCCCAGGCGCATGCCGCCGGGCAGCGTGATGTCCAGATGCCCCGCCACCGCATCGAGCCGGATCTGCAGCGTCTGGATATCGGCCGCGCGGGCGTCGATGCGGCGCGCATCGGCAAACGCCGGCGCCCAGGTGAACTGCTCGATGCGGCGCCGTTCGGACCAGCCCAGAAAGCCACTGTCATTGCCATGGTAGTAGAGGTGGCGCGGCCACGGCGACCCGGCCGGCGTGGCGAACGGATCGAACGCCGGCCAATGAATCGCGTCATCAGGCGCCACCCGCAGATCCGCCTTCCGGTCCATGCCGGCAGGCCCGAGGATCACGTCCCCGCGCCCGGCCTGCCTGACCAGCACGTGGCTGACCGGCCCGGTCAGGCCCAGCCGGAAACGGCCATCGCGCGTCACCGAACCCGCGGGTTCGCCGGAGACATCGGTAGGTTCGGACACGCCTCACTCCTTTTCATCTTGAAGATTCATCGCGCCTGCCGGCCGGGCGCCGCCGCGGGTATCGCCAGTGGCTTCGTTCCAGAATGGCAGCGCCACATCCACGCGCCGTTCGCCGAACACATAAGTGATGCCCGGCAGCTCGCCCGGCCCGAAACCGGTCAGGTGACCCGACAGGATCTGCTTGCATGCGCGTCCCTTGAGCGCGCGCGCGACCCGGCGCCAGGCGCGCGGCACCCGCAGCAGTCGCCGCCCGAAGAACGCCATGCCCGCCCCCGCGCCGGCGGTCACCAGCAGCGGCATCACGCCATCGGCGCCGCGCCGCCGGTGGCCGGGAGCAGGCCAACGGCGCAAAGAGCGACTCGGTAGAAGGAACGGGGCATATCAGAGGGCGGTCACGGGATCAACGGGAGTCATCGATGGGGCGCGAGCGTCCTGCCGCAGGGCGCCGCCGACATCGCGCAGCCTTGACGCAAGTCAACTGCGGCAGGCCCCGCCCATGCTTGAATCAATTGCATTAAGCGCCGAGCCGTACGTTACGCGCCAATCGTAACTCGTATTGGAAAGCAGGCATGTTGAAATCGATCGAACGCCTTGCGCCACGCATGCCGCACGAATCGCGTGATACGCCGCCTGGGCTGTTGACCGCGGTCCATGGCTCGATCATCGACATCCGCTTCGCCACCGACGCGCTGCCGGCGATCAACGAAGGTATCGCCATCGAGCGCGATGACGGGCAGGCGCTGCTTGCGGAAGTGCATCAGCACCTGGACTGCGCCACTGTGCGCGCCGTCGTATTGGGCAACAGCGCGGGCCTGTGCCGAGGCGCGAGGGCGCGGGCGCTGGGTTCGCCGATCCGGGTGCCGGTCGGCGATGCCGTGCTGGGCCGCTTGTTGAACGCGGTCGGCGAGCCTGCCGATCGCGCCCAGCCCCTGCCCGCCGACACGCCCTATCGCCCGATACACGCGCCGGCGCCCGCACTGGAGCGGGTCGGCCCGGCCCAGGAAATATTCCATACCGGCATCAAGGTCATCGACCTGCTTGCGCCGCTCACCAAGGGCGGGAAAGCCGCCATGTTCGGCGGCGCCGGGGTTGGCAAGACCGTGCTGATCATGGAGTTGATCCGCACTACGGTCGAGCGCCATGCGGGCATCTCGGTGTTCGCCGGTATCGGCGAGCGCTCCCGCGAAGGACATGAGCTTCTGCTGGAACTCAAAGCCTCGGGGGTCTTGGCGCGCACCGCCCTGGTTTTCGGACAAATGAATGAGCCGCCGGGCGCGCGCTGGCGCGCCGGCTTGACGGCGCTGACGATCGCCGAGCATTTTCGAGACGAGAGGCACGAAAACGTGCTGCTGCTGATCGACAACGTCTATCGGCTGGTCCAGGCCGGCGGCGAAGTCTCCGGCCTGCTTGGGCGCCTGCCGTCGCGTGTGGGCTACCAACCCACGCTCGCCAGCGAAATCGCCGAACTGGAAGAACGCATCACATCGGTCGCCGGCGCGGCGATTACGTCGATCCAGGCCGTCTACGTGCCGGCCGACGACTTCACCGACCCCGCGGTCGCAGAGATCTTCAGCCACCTGGACGCGTCGATCGTGCTGTCGCGCGACATGGCCAGCGAGGCCATGTATCCGGCTGTCGACCCGCTGGCGTCGACCTCGACCCTGCTCGATCCGCGGCTGGTCGGCGAACGGCACTACCGCGTGGCCCAGTCCGTGCGACAGACCATCGCGCACTACCGCGAGCTGCAGGAAATCATTGCGCTGCTCGGCGTGGAAGAACTGAGCGCCGCGGACCGCCAGGCCGTCCAGCGGGCCCGGCGACTCATGCGATTCCTGACCCAGCCGTTCATGGTGACTGTCGCGTTTACCGGCAAGGAGGGCCGAACCGTCGAGGTTGCCGATACCTTGGACGGATGCTGCGCCATCCTGGACGGCGAAGCGGACACATGGGCCGAAAGTTCGCTCTATATGATCGGCGGCATCGAGGAGGCCAGGGCACGAGAACATGCCGCCGCGGGGGGAAGCGTATGAACCCCGCCGCACTCATGCGCCTGACCGTCACCACGCCGCTGGCGATCATCGCCGACGTGGCCAACGTCACGCACCTGCGGGCGGAGGACGACACGGGCGCCTTCGGCGTTCTGCATGGCCATGCCGATTTCCTCACCGCGCTGGCGATTTCCGTGGTGAGCTGGCGCGACGTGGACGGAATCGAGCATCACATGGCGGTTCGTGGCGGCATGCTGTCGGTGAGCGGCGGCGCCACGATCACCATCGCGACCCGCGAAGCCATTGCCGGCGACGATCTGCAGCGGCTCGAAACCGAAGTGCTGGCGAGCTTGCAGCGCCGCAACGAAGCGGAGATCACGGCGCGTACCGACGCACAACGCCTTTATCTCGCGGCGATCCGGCAGATCTACCGCTTGTCGAGCACCGACCGCCCTGCCCCGGCTCAGCGCCTGGGCCGGCCGATGACGCATGCCGGACTCGAATCATGACGGCGCCCGACAATCACGACCGCCTCAGGCAGGCGGTGCAGACGCGCCGGGAGCGCCGCAACCACTGGCAGCGCGAGGGCGAGCGCTCATTGGGGCAGAACATCGCCATGATCGGCGCGCTCGGCTGGACCATCGTCGCGCCAACGCTGCTCGGCATCCTTGCCGGCCGTTGGCTCGACCGGATCTGCAACAGCGGCATCTTCTGGACACTGGGCCTGCTCGTGGCGGGCCTGGCCGCGGGTTGCTACCTTGCCTGGAAAAGGATGCACAGCGAATGACCACGGCAGATCTGATCTCTCATCCGGCGCTTGCCATCGTGATGGTCGCCGCGGGCCTGGCAGTCGGGCTGGCGTACTTCGCGGCGCTCAGGCGCGGCGTGGCGCATATCGTTGGCGGCAAAGGCTGGCTGGCGCCAGTCGCGCTGGCATCGGTACGCATCGGCGCGGCCGCCGGCTTGCTGTTCTTCGCGGCGCAACAGGGCGCCGCGTCGCTCTTGGCCGCCTCGGCCGGGTTTCTGGCGGCGCGGACGCTGACATTGCGCCGGCACAAAGGAGGCCTCTGATGCAAGCCTCGCCGCTCACGAGCACGCTGCTTTTCCACATCGGCCCGGTGGCCGTCACCCGCCCGGTCGTGACGACATGGGTCATCATGGCGGTCCTGACGCTCGGCTGCCGGATCGTCACACGCCGCCTGGCCTTGCAGCCCGATGGGCGGCAGGCCGTGCTGGAAGGCATTGTCACGGGCATCGCCGGCCAGATCGAGGATGTCATGCACAAAGACGCCCGGCCATTCCTGCCTCTGGTCGGCACGCTGTTCATCTTCCTGGTGGCCGCCAACCTCTCCGGTGTGCTGCCAGGCGTGCAGGCCCCCACCAGCAAAATCGAGACGCCCGCCGCACTCGCGCTCATCGTGTTCTTCTCGGTGCATTATTTCGGGATACGGGCGCGCGGGCTACGCGGCTACCTCGCCAGCTTTGCCGAGCCCCGGCTGATCATGCTGCCGCTAAACGTGCTCTCGGAAATCACGCGCACTTTTTCACTGATGGTCCGGTTGTTCGGCAACGTGATGAGCGGCGAATTCGTGATCGCCCTGGTCGTGGCGTTGGCGGGGCTGTTCGTCCCGATTCCGTTGATGGCGCTGGAGATCCTGGTCAGCCTGGTCCAGGCATACATCTTCACCGTGCTCGCAACCGTCTTCATCGGCGCCGCGGTCGGCGACGCCGCCAAGGCATAAGGAGATTGCATGGACCCCAAGCTCATATCCATCATCGGCGCGGTCATCGCGGTCTCGATCGGATCGATCGGACCGGCGTTGGCCGAGGGCCGCTCGGTGGCGGCCGCCATGGACGCCATCGCGCGCCAGCCCGAGGCCGCCGGAACGATCTCGCGCACGCTGTTCGTCGGCCTGGCCATGATCGAGACAATGGCCATCTACTGTCTCGTCGTGGCGCTCTTGCTGCTCTTCGCCAACCCATACACCCATTGAATGATGCCGCTCGACTGGTGGACCATCGCTCTACAGACCATCAACTTTGGCATCCTGGTCTGGTTGCTGCACCGGTTTCTGTACAAGCCGGTGCTCTCGCTGATCGACGCGCGCAAGGCCCAGGCGAGCCGGCAATTCGATGCCGCGCGCGAACTCGAAGCGAAAGCCCAAGCCCAACTGGCCGCCATCGAAGCCGAGCGCGCCGGCATCGCCGCCGAGCGCGAGGCGGCGCTCAAGGCCGCGGCGAAACAGGCGCAGGAACTGGCCGAAACGCGCCGCACGCAGGCCGAACGCGACGCGCAGGCGCTGATCTCCACCACGCGCGAGGCATTGGCGTCCGAGCGCGCCGAGGCCTTGAACGAGGCACGTCGGATCGCGCTCGATCTTGGCGCCGACTTTGCCCAGAAATTGCTCGCCGAAATGCCGGCGCAATACCGCGCCCAAGCCTGGATCGAACACATCGAAGCGCATCTGAAGACCCTGCCTGCCGCCGAACGCGAAGCCCTGGCCCGCCAGGTCGCCGGCGACGCTGACCTGAAGATCGTCACCGCCTGCGCGTTGCCCGCGGCCGCCGCCGCACAATGGAAGACCCGCCTGCAGCAAGCGCTCGGCCTGTCGGCCGACATGACATTCGAAGTCGATCCGGCCTTGATCGCAGGAGCCGAACTGCACTTTCCAACCGCGATCCTGCGCTTCTCCTGGCAAAGCGTGCTCCTGGCCGCGCGAACCGAGGCAATTGCCGATGACCCGCCTGGTGGATGAACTCAGGGGCTGGGCCCAACAGCGCCGGCAGGTCCTGACCGCGCTGCCGATGGCGCCGCGGCTCGAGCATATCGGTCGCGTTGTGCAGGTTGGCGATGGCGTCGCGATGGTCGCGGGGCTGCCGCAAGCGCGCCTGGATGAGTTGCTGATCTTTCAAGGCGGCGTGCGCGGGCTTGCCGTCGACCTCGGCGACGAGGTGATCGGCTGTGTCCTGCTCGGCGGCAGCGAGGGCATTGCCGCCGGCAGCATGGTTTTCAGCACCGGCGAAGTGGCGCGCGTTCCGGTCGGCGAAGGCTTGCTTGGCCGCGTGGTCGACGCGCTCGGCGCGCCCCTCGACGGCAAGGGTGCGCCCGGCGCCACGCAACTCGCGCCGGTGGAGCAGGCCGCGCCTATCATCGTCGACCGGGCGCTGGTGGCCAAGCCGCTGGCCACCGGGCTGCTGGTCATCGATGCGATGATTCCGCTCGGCCGGGGTCAACGCGAACTCATTATCGGCGACCGCGAAACCGGCAAGACCGCCATCGCGATCGACGCCATCATCAACCAGAAATCCAGCGACACCATTTGCGTCTACGCAGCGATCGGTCAGAAATCCTCATCGGTCGCGCGCGCCATCGACGCGATCCGCACGCATGGCGCGCCGCAACGCTGCATCTTTGTCATCGGCGAGGCCGATGCCGCGCCCGGCCTGCAGTGGCTCGCGCCCTACTCCGCCTGCGCCATGGCGGAGTACTTCATGATGCGCGGTCGCGACGTGCTGCTCGTTCTCGATGACCTGACCAAACATGCCGCCTGCTACCGTCAGGTCTCGCTACTGCTGCGCCGTCCGCCCGGACGGGAAGCCTATCCGGGGGACATCTTCTATGTGCACTCGCGACTGCTGGAGCGCGCGGCGAAACTGGCGCCCGAACGCGGCGGCGGCTCGCTCACGGCCTTGCCCATCGCCGAAACCCAGGCCGGCAACCTCAGCGCCTTCATCCCCACCAACCTGATCTCGATCACGGACGGGCAAGTCTATCTCGACCCGCGCCTCTTCTATGAAAACCAGAAGCCGGCCGTCGATGTCGGCAAGAGCGTATCGCGCGTGGGCGGCAAGGCCCAGGCGCCGGTGCTCAAGGTCCTTGCGGAAAGCCTGCGGCTCGAGTATGCGCAATTCCTGGAATTGGAAGTGTTCACGCGCTTCGGGACCATGGTCGACGCGCGCACCCGCAAGCTGATCGAACATGGACGGCGCATCCGCGCCGTCCTGGCGCAGCAGCAGTTCGCGCCCTTGTCGCTGGGGGAACAAGTCGCGCTGCTGTGCGCCGTCGCCGATGGCGTTCTCGACCCCGTGCCCCTGGATCGCATCGGCGCCTTTCGCGCCGCCCTTGCCGGGTGGCTCAAGGACCAATGCCCCGAAATCCTCGCTCTCGGCGACGACGCGAAGCCGCTGCCCGACGCCCTGCGCGCGCGCCTGACGGCGAGCCTCGTCGAACTGGCGCAAACGGTCGGCGCCGTCAGCGCGCCAGAGAGCCCAGCGTGACACGCCTCGCGCAAATCCAGCGCCACCTGGCCGCCATGGGCGAATTGCGCGACATCATGGGCGCGATGCGCTCGCTGGCCGGCGTGCGCGTGCAGGAATCCCAGCGCGCGCTTGCCGGCATTCGCCGCTACGCCGATTCCATGGCCGACGCCATCGGCGGCGTGCTCCTGCTCATGCCGGTCAGCGCCGCGGCAACGGGCCGCGGGCGCCGCGTGCTCATCCTGTGCACGTCCGAACATGGCTTCGTTGGCGGCTTCAACGAGCATCTGCTGGAGGCCGGCGCAGCCGCGCTCGAACCCACCGACCTGCTGTTCGTGCTGGGCAGCCGCGGCGCCGCGCTCGCCTTCGAGCGCGGCCGCGAAGTCGCCTGGACCATACCGATGGCGACACGCCTGACCGGCGCTCCCGACGCCGTCAGCCGCCTGACCAACGAGCTTTACGGCCGCATCGCCCGCGGCGAGGTCGCGCGCGTCGACGTCATGTTCGGCCGCTATCGGCAAGGCGCCGCGACCACGATCGAACGCCATGCGCTGCTTCCGCTCGATACCTCCCGGCACGCGGCCAACCCCATGCCTCAGGCGCCCATGCATAACCTGGCGCCGCGCCCCCTGCTGGAAAAGCTGATCGCCGAACAGGTCTTCGCGCGGCTCATGGAGGCCGCGGTGGAGTCCATCGCCAGCGAAAACGCCGCCCGCTTCGCGGCCATGGAATCCGCGCACGACAATCTGGAGAAAAAGCTTGCCGGCTTGCAAAAGGACGCGCAGCAAGCGCGCCAAACCGAAATCACGTCCGAACTGCTGGATCTGATCACCGGCGCCGAGGCGCTGGCAAAACGCCCTCTGTAGAACCGCCTGGCGCGACCTCGGTCAGCGCGCCGCGCCAATCTGCAGCAATGTGAATTCGCGCCGCATATAGCGACTCATCACCTGCGACAGGATTGGATTGCCGGCATTTTCGGCCGTGGGCGACACCAGGCTGACCACCGCCGCGCACAGCTTGCCGGCCTCGACGGTACGCCCGGAGAACTTGGCTTGCACCGCGCCGGCCATGCTCTGTTTCCAAGCCGCATCGATGCCATCCACCGCCCGGCTGGCCGTGGCGCAATCCGCGTACGACAGAGAAATCACCACGGCTGGCGCCTGGTCGAGCTGGACGTCCGCGAGCAAGCCGCCGAAGTAAGGCGGAATACCGCGCGCGCTGGAAGCGGCCGCCGCCTCGAAGTTATGCTTGGCCGTGTCGGCATCCGCGCGCGGCGACAGCAGGACCTTCGCCGGGTCGACCGCCGACAAGCCCAGGACCGGCGAGACAAGGGCCGCTTGCACAATGCGGCCACGGTCCGCGGGCACCGCCTGCTTCAACCCCGCCATCGACGCGGCGACGACCTCGCTGTCGGCCACCGACGGCGTGGGTTGCGACAGGAGCTTCATGCCATCGGGGGCCGGCGCCTGGATCAGCGCCGCACCCAGCGGCATCACGAAGCTGGTCTTGCCCATCATGCCGCGCCACGGATCGCGTGGATTGGACTTTTTCAGATCCTGCTTGTGGGCCTCGCCGTTGGCCAGCACACCGGCAACGCCGCCGGCATCGACCGCGGCAAAATCGGCCAGCTTGAGACGGTCGACGAACCGGCCCACGGCTTGCGGGTCCTTCAGCCCCCAATACGTGATATTGGCGGGCGCGCGGCCGAACGCGGCGAAATAGGAAAGCTCGTCGAACGGCACCTTTGCATTCGTCGACCATTGCTCCAGGCCATAGCCGATGGCTTCGAGCGGGCTGATCCACGACGCCATGGCCAGCCGGCGCATGCCGTCGGCGGACGGTCCGGCTGGCTCCAGGCCACGCCAGGCCTGGACGTCGATGAAGACGACCTGCATCGCATCCGGAGCCGTCAGCACAAGCTGGGGGATCTGCTTGAAGGCTTGTTGCAGGGTTTGGGTACTGTCCTGGGCAGCGGCCGTGGCCGCGAATCCCGTCATCAAACACAGTGCAAGCGCCTTTACGTGCATTCGGTTTCTCCGTCTTCTCGATTCATTCAGCGTGAGGGACGCCTGCCTTGCCCTTCGCCCCCGCGTACGAGCGGCTTTGGCGTAAAAGGGGGACATGGCGAGATCTAAGATGGTAACGCAATGCCCACCGGGTCCCGAGCGCGGTATTGCTCGATCCATGCCGCCGACTGCGCGATGCCTCCAAACGGAAAGACATGCAGGCTCACCTCGCCATGCGCCTGCGTCAACCCCGCGGCCAGGCGATCCACAAACGCATCCGGCCCCGCCGTGCCGAACAGCTTGCCGAGCGAAATGCCGTACTTGGACCACATCGAAGCGCAGGCGCCGACGCCGCACAAGGCGGCATAGCGCGCCAGCACCGCTATTCCCGCGGGGCCTGGCACGCCGACGCGCACGGGATGATCGATGCCGCGCTCGCGCAGCGCTTGCAACCACGCCAGCACGATGTCGGCGTCGAATCCGAACTGCGTGATGATCAAGGGCGCCATGCCGCGCATGGCAATGCCTTGGCACTTGCGTTCAAGCACTTCCCAGCACTCGGCCGCGCTCATGACCGGGTGGCCCTGCGGGTGGCCGCCCACGCCGACCCCCTTGATGCCGGCGCGCTCGAAGACGCCGGTCTCGATCAGCGAGGCGCTGTCGGCAAACGGCCCTTTCGGCGTCGACGGGTCTCCGGCGATCACGAAACAGCGCTCGACGCCGGCTTCGGCAACCGCGCGCCGTACGAACGCCTCCAATTCGGCAAGCGAAGCGATACGGCGCGCGGAAAGGTGCGGCATGGGCTCGAAGCCCAGCCCACGCACGGCCCGCGCCGCGGCCAGTCGCGCCTCGTCGTCCTGGCCCGGCAGGTAGGGAATGGCAAGGGTCGATCCGGGCGGCAGCCGCGACGCCGCCGCGCCCAGCGCGGCAATGTCCTTCGCGCCGACCTCCAACGAACAGGCGTCGGTGATGTTGCCGGGAGACGGGAGCATGCGGGAATGAATCAAGGACATCGATGAGGAACCCCGCAACCGGCCCGGCCAGCGGATTGCGTACGACAGGGGGGAGACTTATTGCGCAATGGCGGCCACGGCGGCCGGCTGGCGGGCCAGGTCGATGAAGGCCCGCACGTAGTCGATCGCGGTGTCGGCCTCGCGCGCGCCCAGGAAGATCTGCTTGGCGATGCCGCGCGCGCCCAGCCGCACCGGCACCACATCCATCCGGGCCGCGTACTCCTCGACCAGCCAGCGCGGCAAAGCGGCCACGCCGCGCCCGCTGGCCACCATCTGCACCATGATGTCGGTGGTTTCGATGGCCTTGTGGCGCCTGGGCGTGACGCCAGCGGGCAACAGGAACTGGTTGTAGATGTCCAGGCGCTCGATATCCACCGGATAGCTGATCAGCACTTCCTGGGTCAGTTGCTGCGGCTTCACATGGGCCGCCGACGCCAGGGGATGGCCCTTGGCCACCACCAGCACCTGCTCGTAGTCGAACACCGGCTCGAACTTCAGGCCCGGCTTGAACAGCGGGTCCGGCGTGACCAGCAGGTCGATCTCGTAACCGAACAACGCGCCGATGCCGCCGAACTGGAACTTCTGCTTGACGTCCACATCCACGTCGGGCCACGCGGCCAGATAAGGCGAAACCACTTTCAGCAGCCACTGGTAGCAAGGGTGGCATTCCATGCCGATGCGCAGCGCGCCGCGCTCGCCCTGCGCGAACTGGCCCAGCCGCTCTTCGGCCAGATCCAGTTGCGGCAGCACGCGGTTGGCCACCGCCAGCAGGTATTGGCCGGCCTGCGTCAGGCGCAGGCTGCGGCCTTCGCGCAGCCAGACGTCGGTGCCCAACTGCTGCTCGAGCTTCTTCATGCTGTGGCTCAGGGCCGACTGGGTCAGGCTCAGCACGCCAGCGGCGGCCGTCAAAGAGCCCTGCTTTTCGACCTGCTGGACGATGCTGAGATGGATGCGCTCAAGCATTCAGATGATTTCCGCTCATGGATTCGTGAAATAAAACCATTTTACTTCATCACCCCCCTGCCACTAGTATGCGCTTCCGTCGTCTGGCGGCGCGGCATCGCGTAAATCAATTCCCATGAAGCAAAAATGACTCGTCCACTCCGTCTCGTAGCCGTTTCCGGCGGACTGCAACGCCCCTCCAAATCCGCCGCCCTGGCGCAACACCTGATGGACCTGGTCGCCGACGACGTCCCCTGCGTGCAGCGCCTGGTCGAACTGGGCCAGCTCGCGCCGCAACTGGCCGGCGCCACCTGGCGCACCCATCTGCCCGACACCGTCGAGCGCGAGCTGGACGCGGTCGAGCGGGCCGACGTGCTAGTGGTGGCCACGCCGGTCTTTCGCGGATCGTACACGGGCCTGTTCAAGCATTTCTTCGACTTCATCGGCCAGGACGCCCTGATCGACAAGCCCGTGCTGCTGGCTGCCACCGGCGGCAGCGAGCGCCATGCCCTGATGATCGACCACCAATTGCGGCCCCTGTTCAGCTTCTTCCAGGCCCGCACCCTGCCGCTGGGCGTCTACGCCACCGACAAGGATTTCACCGACTACCGGCTGCGCGACGAGGCCCTGATCGAGCGGGCCCGGCTGGCGATCGAGCGGGCCCTGCCCCTGATCGACTTGATGCGCCGCCCCGGCGCCATCGCCACCGGGGAAGCCATCGCAGCCTGAGGCCCCCCAAGGCAAAGCCTCGCCACGCGGACCGAGCGGCCGCGTCCGCCACAGCAACCTCCCCGCCGCCGGGTGCTCCGCAACGGCACTTCCATGCCTGGCGCCGGCTTTCATTTCCCGCAGACTTTTTCGCAGAATCCGCACACCCCACCATCATGAGCAACGATTTCACCTTCAGCATCAAAAGCCTTTCTTTTGATGAAAACTACCAACCCGCCGACAACACGCGCATCACCACCAACTTCGCCAACCTGGCCCGCGGCGCGAGCCGCCAGGAGAACCTGCGCAATACCCTGCGCATGATCGACAAGCGCTTCAACAACCTGGCGCACTGGGACAACCCCACGGGCGACCGCTACGCCGTCGAACTCGAGATCATCACCGCCGAAATGCACATCGGCGCCGCCAGCGGCGGCGACGTCTTTCCGCTGATCGAGATCCTGAAAACCAACATCATCGACAAGGCCAACAACGAGCGCATCGACGGCATCGTCGGGAACAATTTCTCGTCCTACGTGCGCGACTACGATTTCAGCGTGCTGCTGCCCGAGCACAACAACAATAAAGCCACGTTCACCACGCCGGACGACTTCGGCGATCTGCACGGCAAGCTGTTCAAGCACTTCGTGAACTCCCGCGCCTACCAGGAACGGTTCAGCAAGCCGCCCGTCATCTGCATCAGCGCCTCCAGCAGCAAGACCTACCACCAGACCGAAAACCGGCACCCCATCCTGGGCATCGAATACAGGCAGAACGAATTCTCGTCGACCGACCAGTACTTCGAGAAAATGGGCCTGCAGGTGCGCTACTTCATGCCGCCGGGCAGCGCCGCGCCCCTGGCCTTCTACTTCCAGGGCGACCTGCTGGGCCACTACACCAACCTCGAGCTGATCAGCATCATCAGCACGATGGAAACGTTCCAGAAGATCTACCGCCCCGAGATCTACAACGCCAATTCCGCCGCCGGCAAGCTCTATCAACCGAGCCTGAAGAACCAGGACTACTCGTTGACCCAGATCGTCTACGACCGCGAAGAACGCAGCCAACTGGCCGTCAAGCAGGGCAAGTTCACGGAAGAACACTTCATCAAGCCGTACAAGCACGTGCTCGATCGCTGGGCCGCCAACTACGCGCACTAATCACCCGCACCAGACACCCCATACACTCGGAACCGCCTAACATGAAAAAACTCCTGCCCACTTCGACCGCCGGCAGCCTGCCCAAGCCGTCCTGGCTGGCCCAGCCCGAAAAGCTCTGGTCACCCTGGAAACTGCAGGACCAGGAGCTGGCCGAGGGCAAACAGGACGCCCTGCGCCTGGCGCTGCACGAACAACAGCACGCCGGCATCGACATCGTCAGCGATGGCGAACAGACCCGCCAGCACTTCGTCACCACCTTCATCGAACACCTGGACGGCGTCGATTTCGAGAAGCGCGAAACTGTCCGCATCCGCGACCGCTACGATGCCAGCGTGCCGACGGTGGTGGGCGCCGTCAGCCGCCAGAAGCCGGTCTTCGTCGAAGACGCCAAGTTCCTGCGCCAGCAGACCAGGCAGCCCATCAAATGGGCCCTGCCCGGCCCGATGACGATGATCGACACGCTGTACGACGCCCACTACAAGAGCCGCGAAAAACTGGCCTGGGAGTTCGCCACCATCCTCAACCAGGAAGCCAGGGAACTGGAGGCCGCGGGCGTCGACATCATCCAGTTCGATGAGCCGGCCTTCAACGTCTTCTTCGACGAAGTGAACGACTGGGGCATCGCCACCCTGGAACGCGCCATCGAAGGCCTGAAGTGCGAAACCGCCGTGCACATCTGTTATGGCTACGGCATCAAGGCCAACACCGACTGGAAGAAGACGCTGGGCTCGGAGTGGCGCCAGTACGAGGAATCCTTCCCCAAGCTGCAGCAGTCCAAGATCGACATCATCTCGCTGGAATGCCATAACTCGCACGTGCCGATCGACCTGCTCGAACTGATCCGCGGCAAGAAGGTGATGGTCGGCGCGATCGACGTGGCCAGCGACAAAGTGGAAACGCCGCAGGAAGTCGCCGAAACGCTGCGCAAGGCGCTGAAGTTCGTCGACGCCGACAAGCTCTATCCCTGCACCAACTGCGGCATGGCGCCGCTGTCGCGCGCCATCGCGCACGGCAAGCTGCTGGCGCTGAGCGAAGGCGCGGAGATCGTCCGGAAGGAATTGTTGGGCTGATGTCGGACTGACGCGATCAAGAACGGGGCGGAGCCGGGACAACGGCCTCCCGCCCCACACTCACATCGCCGACAGCGTCGCAAAGATCACGATCGCCAAAGCCGCGACGCCCATTGCGATCAGCAGCCCGCGCGGCAACCCCGATCGGTCCGCCACATTGCCCCGCTGCACAAATGCCAGCCGCACCGCGGCCGCGATGGTGGCCAGACCCAGCACGGCTCCAATCCCCTCCATGGTGGCCAGCGTGGCAGGCATCGGCACTGCCGACACCGGAAAAATACGCGTCAGATCCAGGCCATAGACCGCAACGTATGCAACGCCGGCCAGCGCCGGCATCGCCCCCGCATGCTGCGATCGGAAAACACGATATGCCAGGACCAGGCTGCCCAGGCCGAGCACGGTTAGAAAAACATTGAAAGCGCCGAGCGTCGCGACGCCATAGCCCGGAAAGCTGCGGGTTTCGACCAAACCGCCCGGAATCATCAGGGCAAGATTAACGGCGCTCAGAAAAAGCAGGGCTGCAAGGGTGCGGGCCAGAGTCATGCGCGTGTCTATCCAGGATATGCAAAAGGCGAAAGAGGCGTCATCGAATGCGCCAAGGCACGCGCCGGATGGACGCCCCCCCGCCATGAATTGATCAAAGCTTGCAATAGCTATTGTATTTTTCGACGAATCTTCCAGATAGGATGGGCAGAAAGTCGTCACGGTGCTTTTCGAAGGCTGAGTCCGTTCTGTACCTGGACATGTGTCTTTCAGAGGACCTGCTGAAGGGCATGCCCGAGGCCGTAGACCTTCCTGCGGTCGACATATGCCGTAAATGAAAAAGGCGCCGAAGCGCCTTTTTCATTTGCCGCTCGAGAAGCGAAGCGGGATCACTCCCACTCAATCGTCGCAGGCGGCTTGCTCGACACGTCATACACCACCCGGTTAATCCCCCGCACCTCATTAATAATCCGCGAGGAAACCCGAGCCAGCAACGGATGCGGCAGCGGCGCCCAATCCGCCGTCATGAAGTCAAACGTCTGCACAGCCCGCAGCGCCACGACATATTCGTAGGTGCGCCCATCCCCCATCACCCCCACCGATTTCACCGGCAGGAACACGGCAAAGGCTTGCGAGGTCAGCTCGTACCAGGTCAGGCCGCTGGCCTCGTCCTTGGTGTTGCGCAACTCTTCGATGAAGATCGCATCCGCGCGGCGCAGCAGCTCGGCGTATTCATGCTTGACTTCGCCCAGGATGCGCACGCCCAGGCCCGGGCCCGGGAACGGATGGCGGTAGACCATCTGCGGCGGCAGGCCCAGGGCCACGCCCAGTTCGCGGACTTCGTCCTTGAACAGTTCGCGCAGGGGTTCCAGCAGCTTCAGGTTCAGCGTATCCGGCAGGCCGCCGACGTTGTGGTGCGACTTGATCGAGGTGGCCTTGCCGGTCTTGGCGCCGGCCGATTCGATGACGTCGGGGTAGATGGTGCCCTGGGCCAGCCACTTGGCGCTCTTCTGCTTGCCGGCTTGTTCCTGGAACACTTCGACGAATTCGCGGCCGATGATCTTGCGCTTGGCTTCGGGGTCGGCCACGCCGGACAGCTTGCCCATGAACTGGGCGGTGGCGTCGACGTGGATGATCTTGACGCCCATGTTCTCGGCGAAGGTTTGCATGACCTGCTTGCCTTCGTCCAGGCGCAACAGGCCGTGGTCGACGAACACGCACGTCAATTGATCGCCGATGGCCTTGTGGATCAGGGCCGCGGCCACCGACGAGTCGACGCCGCCGGACAGGCCGAGGATGACTTCGTCTTCGCCAACCTGCTCGCGGATGCGGGCGACGGCTTCGGCGACGTAGTCGGGCATGTTCCAGTCGCCCTGGCATTCGCAGATCTCGTTGACGAAGCGGGCCAGCATGGCCTTGCCTTGCACGGTGTGCGTGACTTCGGGATGGAACTGCACGGCGTAGAAGCGGCGTTCTTCGTCGGCCATGCCGGCGATGGGGCAGGACGGCGTGGAGGCCATCAGCTTGAAGCCCGGCGGCAGCTCGGTGACCTTGTCACCGTGGCTCATCCAGACCTTGAGCATGCCGTGGCCTTCGTCCGTGGTGAAGTCTGCCAGGCCTTCCAGCAGCTTGGTGTGGCCGTGGGCGCGGACTTCGGCGTAGCCGAATTCGCGGTGGTCGGAGAAGCTGACCACGCCGCCCAACTGTTGCGCCATGGACTGCATGCCATAACAGATGCCCAGCACGGGCACGCCCAGCTCGAACACGGCGTGCGGCACGCGCATGGAGCCTTCTTCGTAGGCCGATGCGTGGCTGCCCGACAGGATGATGCCCTTCAGGCCCTGCGCCATCTGGTCGCGGATGAAGGCATCGTCGACGTCGCCCGGGTGCACTTCGGAGTAGACGCCGGCTTCGCGCACGCGACGGGCGATCAGTTGGGTGACTTGCGAACCGTAGTCGAGAATGAGGATGCGCTGGTGCATGGAGACTCTACCGGTAAGGAATGAAATCGCTGTAAATAAAACCGCACCGGCAGACCCGCTGACTGATTTTGCGGTTCTGCCGGTGCGTGATGCATGACATTGTAGTTGACTGTACGGGGATCAGTCGGCGCGGTAGTTGGGCGCTTCCTTGGTGATCTGTACGTCGTGCACGTGGGATTCGCGGACACCGGCGGAGGTGATTTCCACGAATTCGGCCTTGGTGCGCATGTCGTCGATGGTGGCGGCGCCGCAGTAGCCCATGGAGGCGCGGATGCCGCCGACCAGTTGGTAGATGATGGCCAGCACGCTGCCCTTGTAGGGGACGCGGCCTTCGATGCCTTCGGGGACCAGCTTGTCGGCGTTGTTGGCCGGGTCCTGGAAGTAGCGGTCGGCCGAGCCTTCCGTCATGGCGCCCAGGCTGCCCATGCCGCGGTACGACTTGTACGAACGGCCCTGGAACAGCACCACTTCGCCCGGCGCTTCTTCGGTGCCGGCGAACATGCCGCCCATCATGCAGGAGAACGCGCCGGCGGCCAGGGCCTTGGCGACGTCGCCCGAGTAGCGGATGCCGCCGTCGGCGATCAGCGGCACGCCCGTGCCTTCCAGCGCCTTGGCGACTTCGGAGATCGCGTGGATCTGCGGCACGCCGACGCCGGCGACGATACGGGTGGTGCAGATCGAGCCGGGGCCGATGCCGACCTTGACGCCGTCGGCGCCGTGCTCGACCAGCGCGCGCGCGGCGGCGGCGGTGGCGATGTTGCCGCCGATGACTTCGACCTTGGGGTAGTTCTGCTTGACCCAGCGCACGCCTTCCAGCACGCCCTTGGAGTGGCCGTGTGCGGTGTCGACGATCAGCACGTCGACGCCGGCGGCGACCAGCTTTTCAACGCGCTCTTCGGTGTTGCCACCGACGCCGACCGCGGCGCCGACGCGCAACTGGCCCTGGGCGTCCTTGCTGGCCAGCGGGTGCTCGGTGTTCTTGACGATGTCCTTGACGGTGGCCAGGCCGCGCAGCTCGAAACCGTCGTTGACGATGAGCACGCGTTCCAGGCGATGCTTGTGCATCAGGGCCTGCGCCTCGTCCAGCGTGGCGCCTTCCTTCATGGTGACCAGGCGTTCCTGCGGCGTCATGATGTTGCGCAGGGGCTGGTCCAGGTTCTCTTCGAAGCGCAGGTCGCGGTTGGTGACGATGCCGACCAGCTTGCGCCCTTCCACCACCGGCAGGCCCGAGATGCCATGCTGGCGCTGCAACGCAATGGCGTCGCGCACTTTCATCTGGGGGGTGACGGTGACCGGATCGATCACGATGCCGAATTCGTGGCGCTTGACGCGGGCGACTTCACGGGCCTGGGCGTCGGCGGACAGATTCTTGTGGATGATCCCGATGCCACCTTCCTGGGCCATGGCGATGGCCAGGCGGGATTCGGTGACGGTGTCCATGGCGGCGGACACAAGGGGGATGTTCAGGGAGATATTGCGGGTGAGGCGCGTGGCCAGGGAGGTGTCGCGCGGCAACACCTCGGAATACGCAGGCACCAACAACACATCGTCGAAGGTGAGCGCTTTGTGAACGAGACGCATGGGTAACTCCGGGCGCAAAGCAAGATTATACGCCGCTGGCGTGTTTTGACTAGGTGTTGACCCTAGGTAGAACGGGAATTTTTGCGACTTTTTTCAATAGGCGTTGCGACCTTGCATTATTTTTATCCGGGTTATATTGACAAGCGCTTTGGCAGCCCGCACAATGCCAGACATCAAATTTATCCGGGTAAATAAACCCTTCATGCCATGACCCAACCCCTCCTTTCCCATACCGCTTTCGAAGGCCACCGCCTGCTGGCGCGTGGCGCGCTCGCCGAGGTCGCCCTGGCGGTCAAGCAGGCCCAGGACGGGCACGCCAACCGTCATGGCGGCGGCGCGATCCTAGTGTTCGACGACCACACCGGCAAGCAGGTCGACCTGGACCTGCGCGGCGCCGACGCCGACATCCGCGCGCGCTATCAGGCGCCAATCGATGCCGCACCGGCGCCCGCCGAGGAAGCGGACAGCGCCGACGCCGCCCCGCGCGGGCGCGGACGGCCCAAGCTGGGCGTGGTGCCGCGCGAGGTGACGCTGCTGCCGCGCCACTGGGACTGGCTGGCGGCGCAGCCGGGCGGCGCGTCGGTGGCGCTGCGCAAGCTGGTGGAACAGGCGCGCCGCGACAACGAGGCGCGCGACCAGCGGCGCCAGCGGCAGGAAGCGGCGTACCACTTCATGTCGAGCATGGGCGGCAACCTGCCGGGCTTCGAGGAGGCCACGCGGGCGCTGTATGCCGATGATCGCGCCGGTTTCACGCGGCAGGTGGCCGCATGGCCGGCGGACGTGCGCGATTACGCCATGGCGCTGGCGTGGGCGGATGAGGAGGCCTGAGCGGCAGGCCGCGCCATCGCTGGGCGGGCGTCAGGCACCGTTCCCAATCGCGCGTCGCCGGCATCCGCCGCCCCAAGCAAGCGGCGTCCGCCGCTGGTAAGCTGTACGCCATGGATACGGATACCGCTCCCCGCAACTTCCTGCTGTACGACGGCGACTGCCCGTTCTGCACCAACTACGTGCGGATGGTGCAGTTGCGCAAGGCGGTCGGCCCGGTCGAATTGCTCGACATGCGCCAGCATCCCGACCTGGTGGCGCACTTCCGCGACCGCGGCTATGACCTGAACGACGGCATGCTGCTGCGGCTGGACGGGCATATCTACTGGGGCGCCGATTGCGTCAACCGGCTGGCGCTGATCAGCTCCGACAACGACCTGTTCAACCAGGTCAACGCCGCCATATTCCGCCGCCCGTGCCTGTCGGCGGCGCTGTACCCCTTCATGCGGCGTGGCCGCGCGCTGACGCTGGCGCTGCTGGGCAAGAAGAAGATGCCGGCCTGACGCTGGGTGGTGCAGACGCAGGAAACCCGCACCCTGCCGATGCAAGCCACCGCTCGAAGGCAACGACACGCCGGGCCGCGCCCCCGGCTGTCGCCCCCCTTCAGGGCGCGGGGGGCAGCACCTCGGCTACCTGCCGCAGGAACGCGGCCAGCGCCGGGTTGTCGTGCTGCGCATGCCAGGCCAGGTACATATCGGCATACAGGTCGCGCTGGCCCAGCGACCGGAACTCCACCCCTTCCAGGCGCAGCTCGCGCGCCGAATCCGGCACGATGCCCACGCCCAGCCCTGCCCGCACCAGCGCCAGCAGCGTATGCGTCTGGCTGGCGCGTTGCACGTAGTCGGGCTGCACGTCGGCCAGGCCGAACGCGCCGACGATGCGGTCATAGAAGTATTTGCCTTCGCGCGGCGAATACAGCACGAAGGGCTGGCCTTGCAGCAGCCGCAGCGGCACTACCTCGTACGCGCACAGCGGCGAGCCGGCGGGTAGCGCCAGCACCAGCGGTTCGCGCTCGATCAGGCGGGCCTCGATGCCCGCCTGCCGCGGCACGCTGCGCGCCAGGATCGCGTCCAGTTCGCGCGCCAGCAGCAGGCGCGACAGGTCGGTGCTGACGGTTTCACGCAACTGGATCTCCACGCCCGGCAGCCGCTTGCGCGCCCGCACGATGAGCGAGGGCATCAGCCGGTACGACGCCACCGCCGTGAAACCCAGGGTGATGTGGCCGGCGTCGCCGCCGGCGGTGCGGCGGGCGCTGGCGCTGGCGCGCGCCGAATACTCCAGCAGGTGGCGCGCGTCGCGCAGGAAGCGGCGGCCGGCGGCGCTCAGTTCGACCTGGCGGCTGCTGCGCTCGAACAGCGTCACGCCCAGGTCCTGCTCCAGCAACTGGATCTGGCGCGACAGCGGCGGCTGCGTCATGCACAGGCGCTGGGCGGCGCGGCCGAAGTGCAGTTCCTCGGCCACGGCGATGAAGCATTCGAGCTGGCGGAATTCCATCGATTCAATCCTTGAATTGATCAATGCTATTTATAGCTCGAATAGTCATCCATCGGCCGACGTTCCTATACTCGGCCGCAGCACCGGGGCGCGCGCTTTGCGCCCCGCGAAAGGAGTGCCATCGCAGCATCGACTTTCCGCGGCCCGCGCCGCTCACTACTACAAAGAGAAGACCATGGAGACAAGCAATTCCGCACGCCCGCGCCGCCGGTTCCTTGCCGCGGCCCTGGCCCTGGCCGCCTGTGGCGCCCTGCCCGCCGCGGCGCAGGCCGCGCCGTTCCCGGACCGCCCGATCAACCTGATCGTGCCGTTCTCGCCGGGCGGCGGCACCGACATTTCGGCGCGCCTGCTGGCGGCGGCGCTGGGCGACAAACTGGCGTCATCGGTGGTGGTGGACAACCGCCCCGGGGCCGGCGGGCAGATCGCCGCCGATCTGGTGGCGCGCGCCAACCCCGACGGCTACACGCTGCTGTTCGCCAACTCGGGCATGCTGGCGATCAATCCGTGGATCTACAAGCTGCATTCCGATCCGGCCACAGCGTTCGCGCCGGTGTCGCTGTTTTCGGACCTGCCATTCGTGCTGGTGGTGCCGACCAGCCTGCCCGCCAAGGACGTGAAGGACCTGGTGGCGCTGGCGCGGGCGCAACCCGGCAAGCACACGTTTGCCAGTTCGGGCACGGGCGGCGCGCCGCACCTGTCGGGCGAGATCTTCCAGCAGGCCACCGGCACCGACCTGATGCACGTGCCCTACAAGGGCGGCGGTCCGGCCATGACCGACCTGATGGCGGGCCGCGTCGACATGCTGTTCGCGTCGGTGCTGGAGACCATTCCATACGTTAACGCCGGCAAGCTGCGCGCGCTGGCGGTCACGGGCGCGACGCGTTCGCCCGCCCTGCCCGGCGTGCCGACCATCGACGAGGCCGGCGTCAAGAACGCGCAGACCGGTTCGTGGACGGCGGTGCTGGCGCCCGCGGGCACGCCGCAGGCGGTGATCGACAAGCTGTCGGCCGCGATCCGCGAAGTGGCCGCCGATCCGGCGATGAAGGCCAAGCTGGAATCGCAGGGCGCGGTGGCGCATGGGTCGACGCCGCAGGCGCTGCAAGCGCTGGCCGCCAGCGAGCGCGCGCGTTATGGGGAGATCATCAAGACACGCCACATCCAGACGCAGTGAATCCCCCGGGGCATGGGCGCGGAGCGGCGTATTCGTTCCCGGCTCCGGCGCCCTGTCCCGCCTTTTGCAAGGGCACCGAGCCGGCCGCCAGCGCGGTCGGTCCGCCGCCCGGCCTTTTTCTGTCGATCCGCCCACGGATCGCCGTGACAACCGTGACAACCTCCATGACCACGACTTCTTCCACGCCCATCGCCGACCTGTTGATGGTCGGCCCCTTGCTGCCCGAGCTGACCGCCGACCTGGAATCGCGCTACCGCGTGCACCGCTGGTGGCAAAGCCCTGACCCGGCCGCGCTGTTGCGCGAGCACGGCCCGGCGATCCGCGGCATCGCCACCAGCGGCCGCTTTGGCGCGTCGCGCGACCTGATCGACGCCCTGCCGGCGCTGGAAGGCGTGTTCAGTTTCGGGGTCGGCTACGACACCATCGACCTGGCGGCGGCGCGGGCGCGCGACGTGCGGGTCACCAATACGCCGGGCGTGCTCGACGCCTGCGTGGCCGACACCGCGCTGGCGCTGATGCTGGCGGCCTCGCGCCGCATCGCCGAAGCTGATCGTTTCGTGCGGGCCGGGCGCTGGCCGGACATGGGCTTCGGGCTGGGCACGCGCATGAGCGGCAAGCGGTGCGGCATTGTCGGGCTGGGCAATATCGGCATGCAGATCGCGCGCCGCGCCGAGGCCTTCGACATGCCCATCCTGTACACCAACCGCAAGCCGCGGCCGGATGCGCCCGCGCATTACCGCTATTGCCCGACCATCCAGGCGCTGGCGGCCGAGTGCGATTTCCTGGTGCTGGCGGTGCCGGGCGGCGGCGCCACGCGCCATCTGGTCGATGCAACAGTGCTGCGGGCATTGGGGCCGCGCGGCTGGCTGATCAATATCGCGCGCGGCACCGTGGTGGACGAAGCCGCGCTGGTGGCCGCGCTGCAGGCCGGCGCCATCGCCGGCGCGGGGCTCGATGTGTTCGAACACGAGCCCGCCACGCCAGCGGCGCTGAACACCATGGATAACGTGGTCATGCTGCCGCATATCGCCAGCGGCACGCACGAAACGCGGCGGGCGATGGCGGACCTGATGCTGGCCAACCTTGACGGCTGGTTCCGCGACGGCACCACGCTGACGCCGGTTGCGTGAGGGCGCGGCGCTGACGCGCCGGGCCCTGCCGGCGCCCCTTCAGCGCAGCGGCATCGCCAACGGCCGCGGCGGCGCGGCGTCACCGCCACGGATCTTCAGCGGCCCGCCGATCAAGGCGAAGGGAAGGTCTCGAAGGTTCAAGCGCAGGACGCGACCAGCCGGGCGCCAGGATCAGGAAAAACCCGGAGAGTGGCCGATTCCTGTCCATTGTGCGGACATCACCCCTGGCAGAATATCGCATATCTGATAAATTTCTCACCGCACTGGCTCGTGCCGGCGAGCTTTTGTGCTTGTTGTTGTATGTTTTTTTCCGGCCTTCGGGCCGGATTTTTTTTTGCTTGCGCGATAGTGCATCCGCGCCGCCGCCGGGCGATCACCACCCCGGGCCGGCAACCACCTGCCTACACGCCTCATCGGCCGGCATCACCCGCCAACCCACGCCTTATTCGTCGATGCGGATCGACAGGCCATTGCCATCGGCCACGATCGACCGCACCCGCACGTTCCAGCCGGCATTGACCGCCTCTTCCTGGTCGTCGAACACGCCGTACTCGGTGACGGTGACCGCGCCGCGCAAGGTGCGGCCATCGCCCGCCGGCCCATGGGCCTCGATCACCGGCAGATAGCCGTCCTGTATTTGCACCGCGCCGCGCGTGATCTGAAAGCCGTTGATGTTTTCCACGAGTCGTCCCTGGCTATGGAGACGCACATGGGTAGCGCGTTGGCCGCCGTGTCCGCGCCGAAACGCCCGCCCGCTCAGTCTTGCCCCGCGTCGCCGGCCCGCAATTGCGTGCGCAGACTGGCGATGAAAGCCTTGGCGGCTTCGGGCAGTACCCGGCCGGCCAGGGTCTGGACCTCGAAGTGGCGTTCATTCATTTCGCGATCGCGCAGCGGCACCGCTACCACCTGCCCGCCGTGCAACCGGTAACGGATCGCCAGTTCGCCGCAAAAAGCCACGCCACCGCCCGCCCCCGCGAACGCCACCAGCGCATCGACGCTGCGGCTGGAAAACACCGGTTCGCATTGCAGTTGCTGGCGGCTGCAACTGATGTCGATCAATTGCCGCAAGGTGGAATCGGCATCGGGCAGCGCCAGCGGATAGGCCATCAACTGCGCCAGCGACACCTCGGCCTGGTGCGCCAGCGGATGGCCGGCGGCCACCACCGCGCGCACCGGCGCCGGCATGCGCAGTTCCACCCGCACATCGCGATGCGACGTCAGGCTGAGGGTGATGCCGACATCGGCGGCGCCATCGCGCACCCGGGCCGGCACCTCGCGCTGCGAACACACGTCCAGCGTGAAGCGGATGCCGGCATATTGCTCGCGGAACTGCGCGATCGCGGCGGGCACCACGTCATGCACGAAGCCTTCGGTGCAGACGACCCGCACCAGGCCCTGGCGCAGGCCGCGCAGCCCCAGGATATCGCCGGCGACGCGGTCCACATCCTGCTGCGCGCGGCGGGCGTGGGCAGCCAGCAGCTCGCCGGCGGCGTTCAGCGCCATGCCGCGCGAACGGCGCTCGAACAGCAGTGTGCCCAGTTCGCGTTCGAGCCGGGCGATCTGGCGGCTGACCGCGGACGGCGCCACTTCCAGCTTGTCCGCGGCCACGCTGACCGAGCCGCAGCGCGCCACTTCCAGGAAGTAGCGCACGGCCACTTCCTGCAGGATTTGCGGGTTCATCGGGTTTCCCCTTGGTTTGCGCAAAACGCAATGAATGATTCTATCAATTCATATTGCAGCAATGCTAAGGCCCCGCCTAGGATGTGACCGTTAGATGACGTTTTTCCTTGCAACCACGGCATGATCCCGTCCCACGCTTCCGTTTCGTCCTTGTCCCTGCCGGCGCTGCGCGCCGCGCGCCCCGTACTCTGGACCCGCCCCGACCGGGGCGCGCCCGCCGCCGGCGCGCCCTTCACGCTGGCCGACGTGCAGGCCGCGCACGACCGTTTCAGCCGCTTCGCGCCCTTGTTGGCGCAATTGTTCCCGGAACTGCAGGCCACCGGCGGCGTGATCGAATCGCCCCTGCGCGCGGCCCCCGCGATGCAGGCGGCGCTGGGCCTGCCGGCCACGGCCGGACGCCTCTGGCTCAAGGCCGATCACGCCCTGCCGGTGGCCGGCTCGATCAAGGCCCGCGGCGGCATTCACGAAGTGCTGGAGTTCACCGAAAAGCTGGCACTGGCGCAGGGCCTGATCACGCCCGGCGATGACTACCGCAAGCTCGCCGCGCCCGCCGCCCGCGCCTGTTTCGCGCAATACCAGGTGGCGGTGGGTTCGACCGGCAACCTGGGGCTGTCCATCGGCGTGATCGCGTCGGCGCTGGGGTTCCGCGCCGCCGTGCACATGTCGGCCGACGCCAAGGAATGGAAGAAGGCGCGCCTGCGCGCCCGCGGGGTCGAGGTGGTTGAGCATCCCGGCGACTATGAAAAGGCCGTGGCCGCCGGCCGCCGCCAGGTCGAAGCCGACGCCCACGGCTATTTCGTCGACGACGAACGCTCGGCCTCGCTGTTCCTGGGCTACGCGGCCGCGGCCCTGCGGCTGCGCGAGCAGATCGCGCAGGCCGGTATCGTGGTCGACGCCGAACATCCGCTGTTCGTCTACCTGCCTTGCGGCGTGGGCGGCGCGCCGGGCGGCATCGCCTTCGGCCTGTCGCTGCTGTACGGCGCGCATGCGCATTGCTTCTTCGCCGAACCGGTGCAATCGCCCTGCTTCCTGCTGCGCATGATGGCCGGCCACGGTCAATTGCCGGGCGTGCCGGTGCCGCCGTCGGTCTACGACATCGGCCTGACCAACCAGACCGAGGCCGACGGCCTGGCCGTGCCGCGCGCGTCCGACCTGGCGCATGCCGCCGTGGGCCACTTGCTGGCGGGGGTCTACACGGTGGCAGACGACACGCTCTACGGCGACCTGGCCCGCCTGCACGACAGCGAAGGCCTGCGCATCGAGCCATCGGCGGCGGCCGGATTTTCCGGGCCGCGCCATCTGCTGGGCAGCGTCGCCGGCCAGCAGTGGCTGCGCGCGCGCGGCCTGCTGCCGCATCTGCCGCGCGCCACGCACCTGGCCTGGACCACCGGCGGGCTGTATGTGCCGGCCGAAGAGTACGACCGTTTTCTGAGCCGCGGGCAACGACTCGCGGCCACCCATCAGGCGCCGACCGATGCGCCTTTCCTCCACCATCCCTCTTGACGAGCATGACCATGAAGACTGCCTTGATCGCCCTTGGTGTCACCCTGGCGGGCGCCCTCGCCGCCTCTGCCCCGGCCAGCGCCCAGTCCGGCTACCCGACCCGTCCCGTTACCCTGGTGGTGCCATACCCGCCCGGCGGCGCCACCGATGTGCTCGGCCGCGTCATCGCGCAAAAACTTGGCCAGGAACTGGGCCAGACCGTCGTGGTGGAAAACCGCGCGGGCGCCGGCACCGCGATCGGCGCCGGCTATGTCGCCAAGGCCGCGCCCGACGGCTATACCCTGCTGGTCAGTTCCGGCACCACCTTCACGGTCAACCCCGCGATCCAGGCCAAGCTGCCCTACGATCCGATCAAGAGCTTCGAGCCGATCGGCATCGCCGGCCGTACCGGGCTGGCGCTGCTGGCCAACCCGCAAGTGCCGGTCAAGAACCTGAAGGAACTGGTGGCCTACGCCAAGGCGCGCGACAAGGAACCGCCGGCCTATGGCTCGTTTGGCGCCGGCACCACCGCGCATTTCGTGGGCGAGGCCTTCCTGGCCGCCGCCGGCATCAAGATGATCCACGTGCCCTACAAGGGCAGCGCGCCAGCCATGACCGACCTGATCGGCGGCCAGATTCCGTTCTCGGTCGACACGGTGGCCGCCGCGCTGCCGCAGAGCAAGCAGGGCAAGGTGCGGGTGCTGGCGGTATCCGCGCCGGCCCGCTCGGCTTTCCTGCCGGACGTGCCGACGTTCGCGGAACAGGGCTATCCGTCGGTGGCCATGGACACCTGGCTGATGTTCGCCGCGCCGCGCGGCCTGCCCGCCGACGTCAAGACCAAGCTCGAAACCGCCTTGCGCGCCACGGTCGAATCGCCCGACGTGCGCAAGAGCCTGGAAGCGCAGGGCTTCGAGGCGGCCTTCTCCAGCGCGGCCGAGGGCGAGGCGCTGATCCAGAAGGAATTGCCGCAGATGCGCGAGGTCGCGCAGCGCGCCAACATCAAGATTGACTGAAGCAAAGGAACCCTCATGACCCTGGATGATTCCCTGGTCTCGCTGTCGGCGGTGGAACTGCGGCGCCTGATCGGTGCGCGCCAGCTCTCGCCGGTGGAACTGCTGGAGGCGTGCATCGCGCGCATCGAGGCGGTCAACCCCTACATCAACGCCGTCACCGCCACCGCCTTCGAACGGGCCCGCGCCGAAGCGCGCGCCGCCGAACAGGCGGTGATGGCCGGCGATGCGCTCGGCCTGCTGCACGGCCTGCCGCTGGGCGTGAAAGACCTGGAACCCACCGCCGGCCTGCTCACCACCTTTGGTTCGCCGATCTACCGCGACCACGTGCCGGCCGAGGACGTGACGCTGGTGGCGCGCCTGCGCCGCGCCGGCGCCATCGTGGCGGCCAAGACCAACGTGCCGGAAATGGGCGCGGGCGCCAATTCGCGCAACACGGTGTGGGGCGCCACCGGCAATCCCTTCAATCCGAATCTGAACGCCGGCGGTTCCTCGGGCGGCTCGGCCGCGGCGCTGGCCAGCGACCTGTTCCCGCTGTGTACTGGATCGGACACTGGCGGCTCGCTGCGCATCCCCGCCGCCAAGTGCGGCGTGGTCGGCTTCCGGCCGTCACCGGGCGTGGTGCCGAGCGTGCGCAAGCCGCTGGGCTGGACGCCGATCTCGGTGGTCGGCCCGATGGGCCGCACGGTGGCCGACGCCTGCCTGCAGATGGCCGCCAGCGCCGGCCCGGACGCCGGCGACCCGCTGAGCTATCCGCTCGATCCGCTGCAGTTCCTGGCGCCAGGCAACGCCGACCTGGGCCGCCTGCGCGTCGCCTATACCGAAGACTTCGGGCTGTGCGACGTGGACGACGGCATCCGCGCCACCTTCCGCGCCAAGATCGCCGCCATGCGCCACCTGTTCGCGGCCTGCGATCCCATCGAGATCGACTTCGGCGAGGCCCACCGCTGCTTCGACGTGCTGCGCGCCGAAGCCTTCGTGGCCGGCATGCGCGAGGCGTACGAGAAGGACCCTGCCAGCCTCGGCCCCAACCCCCGCGCCAATTTCGAGATGGGCGCGGCCATGAGTCTGAAGGACTGCGCCTGGGCCCAGGCCGAGCAGACGCGGTTGATCAAGCGCTTCCAGCGTGCCTTCGACGACTACGACCTGATCCTGTCGCCGACCACGCCGGTCTCGCCGTTTCCGTGGACGCAGTTGTATGCGGAGGCCATCAACGGCAAGCGGCAGGAGAACTATTACCGCTGGCTGGCGCTGACGTATGTGATCACGCTGACCACGCATCCGGCGTTGACGCTGCCTTGCGGACGCGATCACAAGGGGATGCCGTTCGGGCTGCAGATCGTGGGGCGCTTCCGCGGGGATCGCGAGGTGCTGGCGGCGGCGCAGGGGATGGAGTCTGCGTTTGCCGGCAATGAGGAACTGCGGCGGCCGCGGCCGGATCTGGCGGGGTTGAAGGCAGCGGAGCCGGCGTTGACGTCGATTGTGACGGCGCCGCCGGGCGGTGCGCAGGCGACCACGCAGGCCAGCGTCTCGGCGGTGTAGACGCGGCCAGCGCGATGTGTTGCGCGCCGCGCTTGGGCTGCTGCGAGCCGACACCACCGGGGCAACGCTGGCCAGCGGCCCTGGGCGGCACGCAGCAGTGGACGGTACCGATGACGCCGCCGAGTCCATTGTTCGCAGGCGGCGAAGAGGATGACATACCACGGACACCGCAAGCACGAACCGTGCGAAGTACAATGTCTCTGAATTGGCGAGGCAAGAAGCCAAATTGGCGAGACAAGAATCATGACAGACGGGGTGAGACCTGAAGAGGCTATCACTGCCGAAGTGGCGGTGCAGTTGGCGAAGAACTGGGCACGTGCGCATCACGCGGATGCAAAGCGAAGCGCGAGGTTTGCGCTTGAATGGTGTCGAGAACGCAAGCCTGAGGACAGACAAGGCGAAGTGCTGCTCCGAGATCTCGCCTTTTTTTTCCAGGCAGCTTCCCATGATACCGCCTACTGGCGTTCGATCGGAGAATTCACCGAAGAAGCCACTGGCGCTTGGGGGGTCCAGGCGCTAAAAGCACTTGCGGGCTTGAATCTGGTCGGTCTTGGCACGGCCATATTCCTACTTGCCGCGCGCGACAGCGTGGCCTTCACGATGGGCGCCGCAGGCGCTTGCGCGTTGTTTCTGGCCGGGCTGCTACTGGCCTGTCCTGCTCTCCGATTTATCAACATCTCCCGCGCCACGGCCAACGCGGCTTCCGCCGCGCACAGCCGCGAAGCTGCCGCCGCATCCACCTGGGAACAACTGCGCAGGGCCAACGACGGCAACCCCGATGTCGGCCGCAGGGAACGTAAAATCGCGACGCGCCTCGCTGTCGTCATGGCCATCACCGCCTTGGGGGGCTGTGCCCTGCTCATCGCAACGGTTTGGTTCTAGCGCCGCGTGGTTCTTCCTATCGCGCGCATTGAATGCGCGGACTGAATCGCCCCGGGATTTGCTGAGGTTCCTATTCTTGAGAGACTGCGAGCCATGAGCAAAAAACAACGCGAACAAGTTTTCCCCTGAAGCGCGCGGTGCGCCTGGTGCAGGAATCACGCAGCGAGTACCCGCGCGGTGAGTGGCGGTCGAGTCAATCGCGCCCAAGATCGGCGGCTCGGCTCAGACGCTGCTGACCTGGGCCAAGCGCCACGAGGCCGATTGATGCGGCCGGCCGTCCAGAGGATCGGGTCAACCGGCAGTTCCGGGCCGAGCGGCCGAACCAGTTGTGGGTCTCGGACTTCGCCTACGTCTCGACATGGCAAAGCTGGCTGTATGTGGCCTTCGTGGTCGACGGCTACGCCCGGCGCAATGTCGGCTGGCGCGTGAGCAAATCCATGCGACGGACTTCGTGATTGATGCGCCGGGGCAGGCCCTATACGCCCGCCAGCCTGGCAACATCAGCAGGCGCTGTGGCCCGTCCCCTTGGAGACTTCTTCCATGCTCGCCGCCCTCATAAGGTTCCTGGAAGAACTGATCGACGTATTCAATTGCGGAAACACGATCAGCAGGCAGTCTGCGGTCGCCCAAAACCAAAGGGCCGAATCCCCTGTTTCAAAGGATTCGGCCCCACTTGCTAGGTGCCAACTCGCTTGCCTTCAGGCAAGCCAGCCAGTTCTTAAATCGGTTTGATCATTGTCGCCTGAGGACCTTTTTGTCCTTGGCCGGCGACGAAAGACACACGCTGGTTCTCTTCCAGAGATTTGTGCCCGCTACCCTGAATCTCAGAGTAATGAGCGAAGAGGTCCTTCCCGCCCAGCTCCGGCATGATAAAGCCGAAGCCCTTGTCGTTGTTGAACCACTTCACAATACCAGTTTCAATCTTCAATGTAAGTCCTAGATTTTCCAGGGAAAAGTATCCCCAGGGCCACTATGGGCCATTGGCAGCCACAAAGATATGTCTGTTTCAAAATGACACATACACCAGCAGTGCCTCGGACCGCAATCTAAAGGCCCTCCGGCAGCCCCCGCCACCCATCAAGCGACCACCGCGCATCCGCGCAGATCCCCTAGAGGGAATCCCGCAAGTGGTTGAAATAACTGACAGTCATGAAAGGGCATAAGGAAATCCCGATTAGGGAATTTGCTTATGCCCTTTAATTATTTGTACGGCGCATACTCGATACGTAAGAATTCGTCCTTGGCATAAAGCAAGAAAGATGGAACTTCGTCAACTCGAGGCCTTCGCGGCCGTCATGTCCACGGGCAGCGTCACCGCTGCCGGGCGTCTGCTTGGCCGCTCGCAGCCCGCGATCAGCCGGCTGCTGCAGGAGCTGGAAGCCGAGATCGGCTATGCCCTGTTCGCCCGCAGCGGGCCGCGCGTGACGCCGACCGAGCAGGGTTTCCTGCTGTACGACGATGTCGAGCGCGCCCTGTCCGGCCTGCGCCAGATCCGTGAAAGGGCCGAAGAGATCGCCCGTGGCCAGGCGCAACCGCTGCTGCTGGCGGCCACCTCGGCGCTGGCCGCCGGGCTGGTGCCGGACGCGCTCAAGCGCATCGAGCCGCACGCCAACCTCGCCCCCCGCATCGAACTGCGCAGCGCCTCGCCCGAGCGCGTGGTGCACGCCGTGCTGAGCGGCGCGGCGCAACTGGGCGCGACCAGCCTGCCGCTGGAGCATCGCGGCCTGACCGTGCACTGGATCGGCCAGGCGCCCTGTGTGGTGGCGCTGCCCGAAAACGATCCGGCCGCGCGCCATGAGGTGGTGCCGGTGGCCGAGCTGGCCGGGCGCCGCGTCATCACCATGGCCAATCCCTACCGCCTGCGCCGCCGGCTGGACGCGGCGCTGGGACATGCCGCCGGCGCCATCGAAACCAATTCGTCCGTCAACGCCCTGGCCGCCGTGCGCGCGGGCCTGGGCGTGTCGGTGCTGGAACCCATTACCGCCTACGGCGCGCCGATGGCGGGCGTGGTGATCCGCCCGATCGACCTGGACATCCCCTTTTTCTTCGGGGTCATCACCTCGCAGTCGCAGGCCCTGACGCCGGCCTGCCAGGCCATGGCCGATGCGCTGGCGCAGGCCGCCGCGCAACTGCTGCCCGGCTTCGTGCTGCACGACGCCTGCCAGCACGGCGCGCTGCTGCAGTCGATCTACGGCGATGACACCCCTCTTACGGATACCCCCGCATGAACCAACCCCTCGCTCCCGCCCCGCAAGGCCTGGCCGCGCTGGAAGCGCGCCTGCGCCAGGACCTGTCCTGGCTGGAAATTCCCGCCAAGCCCTGGGTCACGCCGCGCCTGGTGGACGGCCAGCCGGTGCTGGACGTGGCCATCATCGGCGGCGGCATGGCCGGCCTGGCCGCGGCCGCGTCGCTGACGCACCTGGGCATCGTTGCGCCGATCTTCGACCAGTCGCCCGAAGGCTATGAAGGGCCGTGGGCCACCACCGCGCGCATGGAAACGTTGCGCTCGCCCAAGCAGTTGACGGGTCCGGCGCTGGGCCTGCCGGCGCTGACCTTCCGCGCCTGGTTCGAGGCGCAGTTCGGCGCCGAGGCCTGGGACGCGCTGGACAAGATTCCGCGCCTGCAATGGATGGACTACCTGCGCTGGTACCGCCGCGTGCTGAACCTGGACGTGCGCAACCAGCACCGCGTGCTGGCCGTGCTGCCGCGCGCCGACCGGCTGGTGCAACTGGAGATCGAAGCGCCCGCCGGCCGCCAGACCGTGCTGGCGCGCCGCGTGGTGCTGGCCACCGGCCGCGACGGCCTGGGCGGCGCCTACGTGCCGGACTTCGCGCGCAAGCTGCCGCGCGACCGCTGGGCGCATTCCTCGGACGTGCTGGACTACGCCACCCTGGCCGGCAAGCGCGTCGGCGTGGTGGGCGCGGGCGCGTCGGCCATGGACAGCGCCGCCACCGCGCTGGAAGCGGGCGCGGCCAGCGTCGACCTGCTGATCCGCCGCGACGACATTCCCCGCATCAACAAGGGCAAGGGCGCCGGCAACCCCGGCCTGACCCACGGCCACCTGAACCTGCCCGACGACTGGAAGTGGAAGATCCGCCACTACATCAACGCCGCCCAGGTGCCGCCGCCGCGCGGCAGCACGCTGCGCGTGTCGCGCCACCCGAACGCCCGCTTCAACCTGGGCTGCGGCGTGCAGGACCTGGCGCTGGTCGATGACGAAATCCGCGTCACCACGCCCAAGGGCATCTTCACGCTGGACTTCCTGGTGTTCTCCACGGGTTTCCGCATCGACTGGACCGTGCGGCCGGAATTCGCCGCGCTGGCGCCGCACGTGCGCGCCTGGGGCGACCGCTACACCCCGCCCGCCGGCGAGGAAGATCAGGAGCTGCATGACTCGCCCGACCTGGGCGCGGCCTTCGAATTGCAGGAAAAAACCCCGGGCGCCTGTCCCGGCCTGGACCGGGTGCACTGCTTCTCGTACCCGGCCGCGCTGACGCACGGCACCGTGTCGGGCGACATCCCCGCCATCAGCGAAGGCGCCAAGCGCCTGGCGCAGGGCATCGCGGGCCTCTTCTACCGCGAGGACGTGGCGACGCACTACGCCAATATGGAAGCGTTCTCGGAACCCGAGGTGTTCGGCGACGAATGGACGCCGGCCCCGGCGCCCGGCGCGGCCCGGCAGGCGGAGACCGCGCAATGACCGGCTGGCTGCTCCGCCGCGTGGCGCAAGCCGCGGTGGTCGTGTTCCTGATGACGTTGATCGTCTTCGTCGGGCTGCACGCCATCGGCAACCCGGTCGACATCCTGATCGGCCAGGACGTCGACCAGGTCGACCGCGCCCGCATCATCGCCGAACTGGGGCTGGACAAGCCCCTGTGGCAACAGTACCTGGGCTTTCTGAACGGGGCGCTGCACGGCAACCTGGGCAACAGCTTTGTCTACAACATCCCCGCCGTGGAACTGGTGATCCAGCGCCTGCCGGCGACCCTGGAGCTGGCCATCGCCGCGCTGCTGCTGGCGGTGATCATCGGGCTGCCGCTGGGCCTGCTGGCCGGGCTGTATCCGGACAGCCGCTTCTCCAAGCTGGTGATGGCGGGCAGCATCGTCGGCTTTTCGTTGCCGACGTTCTGGGTCGCGCTGATGCTGATCATGACCTTCAGCGTGTCGCTGGGCTGGCTGCCGGCCAGCGGCCGCGGCCAGACGGTGGAATTCCTGGGCTTCCAGTGGTCGTGGCTGACGGCCGACGGCTGGCGCCACCTGATCCTGCCGGCGCTGAACCTGTCGCTGTTCAAGATCTCGCTGGTGATCCGCCTGACCCGCGCCGGCGTGCGCGACGTGATGCCGCTGGACTTCGTCAAGTTCGCCCGCGCCAAGGGCCTGTCGCCGTTCCGGGTGGTCTGTGTGCACGTGCTGCGCAACACCATGATCCCGCTGGTGACGGTGCTGGGCCTGGAGCTGGGCTCGACCATCGCCTTCGCCGTCATCACCGAAAGCATCTTCGCCTGGCCCGGCGCCGGCAAGCTGATCCTGGACAGCCTGAACGCGCTGGACCGCCCGGTGATCGTGGCCTACCTGATCGTGGTGGTGTGCCTGTTCGTGACGCTCAACCTGATCGTCGACATCCTGTACAAAGTGCTGGACCCGCGGGTACGGCTGGAGGCCGCGGCATGAGCGCGCCGAACACTTCCCGGGCAGACGCCATGCAAACCGCCACCCCCGCCGCGCCCGCGCTCAAGCGCGAATCGCCCTGGCGCCGCAACCTGCTGGAATTCCTGTCGTCCAAGACGGCGGTGTTCGGCCTGGTGATCGCCACCCTGCTGATCCTGGCCGCCATCCTGGCGCCGTGGATCTCGCCGCAGAACCCCTACGACCTGCTGCAGATCGACGTGCTGGACGCGCGCCTGGCGCCGGGCACGATGAACGGGCTGGACACCTTCCACTACTGGCTCGGCACCGACGGCCAGGGCCGCGACCTGCTGTCGGGCATCCTGTACGGCCTGCGCATCAGCCTGATGGTGGGCGTGGGCTCGGCGCTGATCGCCGGCATCATCGGCACGCTGCTGGGCCTGCTGGCGGCGTATGCCGGCGGCAAGGTCGACGCGCTGATCATGCGGCTGGTCGACCTGATCCTGTCGTTCCCGTCGATCCTGGTGGCCATGATGATCCTGGCCTACCTGGGCAAGGGCGTGGGCAACGTGGTGCTGACGCTGGTGATCCTGGAATGGGCCTACTACGCCCGCACCGCGCGCGGCCAGGCCCTGGTCGAACGCCGCCGCGAGTACGTCGAGGCGGCGCGCTGCCTGGACATCCCCAACTGGCGGATCATGCTCAAGCACATCCTGCCCAACTGCCTGCCGCCGCTGATCGTCATCGGCACCCTGCAGATCGCGCGCGCCATCACGCTCGAAGCCACGCTGAGCTTCCTGGGCCTGGGCGTGCCCGTGACCGAACCGTCGCTGGGGCTGCTGATCTCCAACGGTTTCCAATACATGCTGTCCGGCGAATACTGGATCAGCTTCTACCCCGGCATCGCGCTGCTGATCACCATCGTCGCCATCAACCTGGTGGGAGACCGCCTGCGCGACGTGCTGAACCCGAGGACCCACAAATGAGCGCCGCCCGTCCCGTCGCGGCGCCGGCCGCCGCCAACGTGCCGACCCTGGAAGTGCGCAACCTGCGCACCCACTTCTTCACCCGCGCCGGCACCCTGCCCGCCGTGGACGACGTGTCGTTCACGCTGGAGCGCGGCAAGATCCTGGGCCTGGTCGGCGAGTCCGGCTCGGGCAAATCCGTCACCGGCTTTTCCATCATGGGCCTGGTGGACGCCCCCGGCCGCGTGGTCGGCGGCCAGGTGCTGTTCCAGGGCCGCGACCTGACCAAGCTGGCCCCCCGCGAGCTGCGCAAGCTGCAGGGCAACCGCATCGCCATGATCTTCCAGGATCCGATGATGACGTTGAACCCGGTGTTGCGGGTCGACGTGCAGATGATCGAAACGGTGCGCGCCCACAACAACATGAGCAAGGCGCAGGCCCGCGAGCTGGCCCGCGACACGCTCGGCATGATGGGCATTCCCAGCCCGGAGGAACGGCTGCTGGCGTATCCGCACCAGTTGTCCGGCGGCATGCGCCAGCGCGTGGCGATCGCCATCGCCATGCTGCACCGGCCCGACCTGATCATCGCCGACGAGCCGACCACGGCGCTGGACGTCACCATCCAGGCGCAGATCCTGTCCGAAGTGCAGAAGCTGGCGCAGCAGCACGGCACCAGCCTCATCTGGATCACCCATGACCTGTCGGTGGTGGCGGGCCTGGCCGACGAGGTGGCGGTGATGTACGCCGGCCGCATCGTCGAACACGGCAAGGTCGACGACGTGCTCGACCGTCCGCAGCATCCCTACACGGTGGGCCTGATCGACAGCCTGCCCAGCAACAACCAGCGCGGCCAACGCCTGCGCCAGATTCCCGGCATGACACCCAACCTGCTCACCCTGCCCGTCGGCTGTGCCTTCGCGGCGCGCTGTGCGCGCGCCACGGCGCAATGCGGCCAGCAGCCCGCCATCACCGACGTGCTGCCCGGCCACCAGGTGCGCTGCTTTCATCCGTCGCGCCAACCGGGCGAGGTGACGGCATGAGCCAGACGACGATCCCGGACATCCTCAACGGCGCCAACACGGCATTGCCCGTGGGCGACGGCGCGCAAACCGCCTCCCGTCCCGCGCTCGACGCCCAGGCAGACGACGCCGCCCCGCGCACGGCGGGCAACGCCACGCCCCTCATCGACCTGCGCCAGGTCAGCAAGCGCTTTGGCGAACGCCCCGTCGGCGCCGCCGGCCGCGCCTTGCAGCGCCTGGGCCTGTCCAAGCCGCCCGCCATCACCCGCGCCGTCGATCAGGTGGATCTGCTGGTGCGCCCCGGCGAAGTGGTCGGCCTGGTCGGCGAGTCCGGCTGCGGCAAGTCCACGCTGGGCCGCATCGCGGCCGGCCTGCTGACGCCGTCCGGCGGCGAGGTGCTGATCAACGGCCAGCGCCCGGCCGACATGACGCCGGCCCAGGCCCACGCCGCGCGCCTGAAGGTGCAGATGATCTTCCAGGACCCATACGCGAGCCTGAACCCGCGCCTGCGCGTGGACGAGATTGTCGGCGAGGCCGCGCGCATCCACGGCCTGGTCGGCAACGGCGACTTCGACGACTACGTCAGCGCCCAGTTGCAACGCGCCGGCCTCGACCCGGCCCTGCGCCAGCGCTACCCGCACCAGTTCAGCGGCGGCCAGCGCCAGCGCATCGGCATCGCCCGCGCCCTGGCGGTGCAGCCGTCGATGCTGGTGTGCGACGAGGCCGTGGCCGCGCTGGACGTGTCGATCCAGGCGCAGATCCTGAATCTGTTCATGGACCTGCGCGAACAGCTCAACCTGACGTACCTGTTCATCAGCCATGACCTGGGCGTGGTCGAGCACCTGTCGGACCGCGTGGTCATCATGTACCTGGGCCGCGTGGTCGAAACCGCGCCGGTCGAGGAAGTGTTCGGCCGCCCCAACCATCCCTACACCCAGGCGCTGCTGGCCGAGATCCCAAACCTGAAATCGCGCCACAAGACCTTCACCGCCATCAAGGGAGAGATTCCCAGCCCACTCAACCCGCCCGGCGGCTGCCACTTCCACCCGCGCTGTCCGCATGCGATGGCGCGCTGCAAAACCGAGGTTCCCACCCTGAAGGGAATCGCCATCAACCACCTGAGCGCCTGTCACCTGAACGACATGGCCTGAAAGAAGTTCCCCCTCACCAAGGACCCCGAACATGAAACGCCTGATTCTCTCGACCCTCACCGCCGCCATCCTCGGCGCCTCCGCCGCCGCCGCGGCCGACAATCTGGCGATCGGCTTTGCCGACCCGCTGTCTTCGCTCGACCCGCAACTGAACAACCACGCCGGCGACCGTTCGGTCGACCTGCACTTCTGGGACCTGCTGGTCGAGAACAAGTGGAACAAGCTGCAGCCCGGTCTGGCGGTGAGCTGGAAGCCGCTGGACAGCACCACCTGGGAATTCAAGCTGCGCGAAGGCGTCAAGTGGCAGGACGGCGTGCCTTTCACGGCCGATGACTTGATCTATTCATACACCCGCGCCCGCGCCGTGCCCGGCAGCGTCGCCACCTTCGCCGGCTACCTGCGCACCATCGAGTCGATGAGCGCCAAGGACCCGCTGACCCTGATCGTCAAGACCCGCGCCCCGAACCCCGACCTGCCGCTGAACCTGGCGTCGGTGCACATCGTCAGCAAGCACGTCGGCGAAAAGTCCACCACCGAAGACTACAACTCGGGCAAGGCCATGATCGGCACCGGCCCCTACAAGTTCGTGTCGTACACCCCCGGCGACCGCGTCATCATGGAACGCAACGACGGCTACTGGGGCGATAAGGCCACCTGGGACAAGGTCAATTACCGCTACATCAACAACGCCGCCGCCCGCACCGCCGCGCTGCTGGCCGGCGACGTCGACGTGATCGACAAGGTGTCGGTGTCCGACCTGGCCAAGCTGCAGAAGTCGCCCGGCATTTCCGTCTTCCCCTATGACGGCCTGCGCGTCATGCTGCTGCAACCCAGCTTCAACCCCGCGCCCAACCAGTACATCACCGACAACAACGGCAAGCCGCTGGACAAGAACCCGCTGCTGGACGTGCGCGTGCGCCAGGCGCTGAACCTGGCCATCAACCGCAAGGCCATCGCCGACCGCATCCTGCAGGGCGCCGCCACCGAAGCCAACCAGTGGATGCCCAAGGGCACCTTCGGCTACAACCCCGAGGTCAAGGACATCCCCAACGACGTCGCCCAGGCCAAGAAGCTGCTGGCTGAAGCCGGCTACCCCGAGGGCTTCAAGCTGACCATGCACGTGCCCAACGACCGCTACCCGCAAGGCCCGGAAACGGCCCAGGCGGTGGCGCAGTTCTGGACCCGCATCGGCGTCAAGACGCAGGTGGAAGTGGTGCCGTGGGCCGTTTACTCGGGCCGCGCCAACAAGAACGAATTCGCGGTCAGCATGCTGGCCTGGGGCAACGGCACGGGCGAAGCCAGCTACGCGCTGGTCAACATCCTGGCCACCGTCGACGCCAAGAAGGGCTTGGGCGCCTCCAACTGGGGCCACTACAGCAACGCCAAGGTCGACGCCGCGCTGGACCAGTCCACCTCGGAATTCGACGTGGCCAAGCGCGAAGCCATCCTGCGCGACGCCGTCAAGATGGTGTCCGACGACGTCGGCATCATCCCGCTGTTCCACTACAAGAACATCTGGGCCGCCAAGAAGGGCCTGAAGGTCACCCCCATGACCAGCGACCGCACCGCCGCCATGATGGTCACCAAGGACTCGGGCAAGTAAGGCGCGCATCATGGTTCCCAGCCTGAGCATCCAACCCGCCGACGCGCTCATCGACGTGCCCCGCCAGATCCGGGTGGAGCATGTGGCGCCCGGCCAGACGGTGGAGATCACCGCCCTCACCCGCCGCAACGGCGTGCTGTGGCAAAGCCACGCCGCCTTCGTCGCGGGCGAGGACGGCGTGGTCGACCTGACCCGCGACGCGCCCGTCTCGGGCGACTACAGCGGCATCGCGCCCATGGGCCTGGTGTGGTCGCAGTCGCCCGTGGACTCGCCCAGCCGCGAGCACTTCAACCACCCGGTCAGCGAGCCGCTGGTCACCGACGTGGTGGCGCGCGTGGCCGGCGCCCAGAGCGAGGCGCGCCTCACCCAGCGCCTGGCGGCCGACGGCGTCACCCGCCAGGAGGTGCGCGAGGATGGCCTGGTCGGCACGCTCTACCTGCCGCCCGGCGCCGCGCCCGGCTCGCATCCCGCCGTGCTGATCCTGAACGGCTCGGGCGGCGGCATCAACGAACCGCGCGCCGCGTTGTATGCGTCGCGCGGCTACGCCGCCTTTGCCCTGGCCTACTTCAAGGCGCCGGGCCTGTCGGACTACATCTCCAACACGCCGCTGGAGTACTTCCAGACCGGCCTGCGCTGGCTGCGCAAGAAGGTCCAGCCCAGGCACGACTTCGTCGCCATCAGCGGCCAGTCGCGCGGCGGCGAACTGGTGCTGCTGCTGGGCGCCACCTTCCCCACGGAAGTATCGGCGGTCGTGGCCTACGTGCCCGGCGCCGTGGTCCACAGCGGCCAGAACGCCTGCGACCCCAAGATCGGCCGCGAAGGCCCGACCTGGCTGCTGGGCGGCAAGCCCCTGCCGCACGTCTGGGAAAACAACCGCACCGCCACCTGGGCGCCGTTCGACGAAGGCCCCGCGCCGCATCGCCACGAAAAAGCCATCCTCACCGCGTTGCAGGACCCCGACGCCGTGGCCCGCGCCCGCATCAAGGTCGAGGACATCCAGGGCCCGGTGATGCTGTTGTCGGCCACCGACGACGGCTCGTGGCCGTCCAGCCTGTATTCGAAGATGGTGCGCGACAAGCTGGCCGAGGTGCAGCATCCGTACCCGGTCCAATGGCTGGACTACGAGAACGGCGGCCACTCGATCCTGTTCCCCTACGTGCCCACCACGCAACTGGTCTACGCCCACCCCGTGTCCGGCAAGATCAGCACCAGCGGCGGCAACCCCAAGGACAACGCGCGCGCCGACGAGCAATCGTGGGAAGGCGTGCTGAAGTTCCTGGACGCCGCGGTCAAGGCGCGCGGCCAGGCCGCGCCGTCCGCGAACCGCGCCGAAGCCGGCGCGGCCGCCACGCCCGGCAACGTCGGCTGAACGACATCCAAGGAGACTTTCTCAATGGCACAACCACCCATCGTCTATGACGCCGCCCGCGACCTGGTGGACCAACTGGTCGGCCTGAAGGCCGACAGCGCCACCTACGCCGTGCGCCACCAGCGCGACAAGGTCGCCGCCGCCACCCAGGGCAGCTACGACGCCCTGTTCGACCCGGCCCTGCCCGGCCTGGCGCTGGCCGAGCGCCTGCTGGTCGCGCTGTACGCCGCGCGCCTGACGCCGTCGCCGGCGCTGGCCGCGCACTACCGCCAGCGCCTGGTCGAGGCCGGCGCCAGCGCCGCCGATATCCAGGTGGCCGAGTCCGGCAAGCCGGCGGACGCCGCCGACCCCCGCCTGGCCGCGATCCTGGAATACACCCGCAAGCTGATCGAAAAGCCCGTCGAAGGCGACGAAGCCGCGCTCAAGACCCTGCCGGCCGCTGGCGTCTCCACGCCCGCCGTGGTCACGCTGTCGCAACTGGTGGCGTTCCTGTCGTACCAGGTGCGCCTGATCGCCGGCCTGCAGGCCATGCAGGCGCTGGAAGCCAAGCCCGCCGCGGCCGGCACCCCGCCCGCGCCCTTCCCGGCCAACACCGCCGCCACCGAACCGGGCGCCGTCATCAAGGCCCACGGCTTCACCAACGAAGTGCTGGAATGGAAGGCGTGGCTCGACGTGGTCCAGGTCGACAGCGCCACGCCCGAGCAGATCGCGGTCCTGGAAGAAAGCCACCCCAAGGCCAAGGTCTCGGATTACTACCTGTTCCTGGTGCACCAGCCCGAGATCCTGCGCCAGCGCTCCACCGCGTTCAACGCCATCATGTACGCGCCCGGCGGCCTGTCGCGCGCCGAGCGCGAACTGGGCGCGACCGTGGTGTCGCGCGTCAACGGCTGCGTCTACTGCGCCTCGGTGCACGCGCAGCGCTTCGAGCAACTGGCCAAGCGCAATGACGTGATCGCGCAGGTGTTCGAAGACCCGGCCACCGCCGGCACCACCGCCCGCGAACTGGCGATCGGCAAGTTCTCGATCCAGATCACGGACGCGCCGGCCTCGGTGGATGCGGCCAGCATCCAGGCGTTGAAGGACGTGGGCCTGAGCGACGGCGAAGTGCTGGACCTGCTGCATTCGGACGCGATCTTCGCGTGGGCCAACCGGTTGATGTTGAACCTGGGCGAGCCGGTGGTCGTACAGGTCTGACGGCGGCATTTTCGTTAAACTGGCGCTTTCCGCCTATTCATGCGCCCCGCCCCAAGCGGGGCGCATTGCCTTACCCCCATGTCCGACAAAACCCACGACATCCGCCCCGGCCAGTCGATCGAACTGCTCAAGGCCCTGCACATCCTGACCCGCGACGGCAAGATGAACCAGGACAGCCGCCGCAAGCTCAAGCAGGTCTACCACCTGTTCCAGTTCATCGAACCGCTGCTCAAGGACGTCCAGCAACAACGCGGCGCCGTCACCCTGGCCGACCACGGCGCGGGCAAGTCGTACCTGGGCTTCATCCTGTATGACCTGTTCTTCAAGGAACAACCGGACGCGCTGAAGAACGGCTCGCACATCTACGGCATCGAAACCCGCGAGGAACTGGTCAAGTCATCGGAAGAGCTGGCCAAACGCCTGGGTTTTGGCGGCATGTCGTTCCTGAACCTGTCGGTGGCCGAGTCCATCACCTCCGACAAACTGCCCGCGACCATCGACGTGGTCACGGCCCTGCACGCCTGCAACACCGCCACCGACGACGCGATCCATTTCGCGCTGGAGAAAAAGGCCAAGTACATCGTGGTCGTGCCCTGCTGCCAGGCGGAAGTGGCGTCGGTGCTACGCAAGAACAAGGCCAAGGCGCTGGCCGATCCGCTGGCGGAGATCTGGCGGCATCCGTTGCACACGCGGGAGTTCGGCAGCCAGATCACGAACGTGCTGCGGTGCTTGCAGTTGGAAGCGCACGGGTACCAGGTCAGCGTGACGGAGCTGGTGGGGTGGGAGCATTCGATGAAGAATGAGCTGATCATCGCGCAGTACAAGGATCTGCCGCGCAGGAAGCCGGCGGAACGGCTGACGGAGATGCTGGATCGGATTGGGTTGCAGGAGTTGAAGGATCGGTTTTTCCTGCCGGAACCTGTGACGGCGTCCTGAGCGCAATGGCAGCACGTCGCCCGGGTTCAATCCCCGGAGCTTCGACGCAACCGATCCGTCGACTGCTTGTTCAGCCGCTTTGCCTCGGCTTCCGCGTAGTCTTCCTCGCCCTGTTCGTATTTGCCTTCATACATGCAACTGCTGCGGGCCAAGCCGCACTCGCCGATTATTGAAGAGCAGCCCGAGCTCAACGCAGCGAGAAATAGCACAATACCGTAGCGGCCCAACGATTGAATCGACATATGGCTCCTTGAGGAATCACCGTAGTGTACCGGCGACGATGACAGCCACAGCCTCGGGGCGGGGTAAAAAATAGTGTCAGCCGTCGGCGCCGGCTGGCAGCAACACCGGCCTGCGCGGGTCGGGAACCGCGTTCCGGCCGTATCACGGCATTGGGACAGCGCGAAAGCACGGGAGGCCATCACGGCGCCCCCTAACAGAACAGCAACCCGGTTCACGCAAGATCGCCGATTTGTTTTATTGTTCCCCCTTCGACAATGCCGGTCCCGCATGTCGCCATGCCCGCCTTGCCGACAGCCACCATGACTCCGGGGGCCGTATGTCGCCAGGTTCGTTTTCGACGCCCCGACCCTGGACCCGATGCAGGAATTGCCGGCATTGATCGCGCGCCTGCCTTGCCTGAAGCATCTGTCCATCGGACCCGGCAATATCCAGGCCTCGGTCGTCAAGAACCTGCGCGCCAGGCTGTCGCGCGCGAACATCGCCGCCACGACCTAACAAGCGCCGAGCCCTTCCCTACCTCCTGCGCGCGCCCGCCGCCTGCCGCAGGCTCTGCATGAGTTGCGCCGCCACCGCCGTCGGCGTGCTTTCGCGCAGCGTGATGATCCCCACGCTGGGCAATTCCAGTTCCACCGCCAGCCGCAGCACGGACAACGCGCCCGCGCGTTCGAGTTCGCGCGCGGCGCTTTGCGCCATGAAGCCCACCGCGCCGCGCCGGCGCACGAATATCCCGACCGTCTGGTACGACCACGACTCGATGACATCCTCGGGCGGCTGGACGCCGTGGCGGTGGAACTGCTGTTCCAGCTTGACCCGCAGCGAGGCCCATGGCGGCGGCATCACGCAAGGCAGGTCGGCCACCTGCGCCCAGGTCGGCTTGCGGCGGCGCGCCAGCGGGTGGCCGGGCGGGGCCACGGCGACCATGGGTTCGGCATAGAGCGCCTCGGTGGTCAGGTCGGGAGAGGCGTAGCCGGGCTCCAGGCGCCCGACGAAGCAGTCGATTTCGCCCAGGCGCAGCTTGGGCAGCAGGCCGGTCAGGTCGCCGGTCTCGATCAGGACGGTGGCGCGTTCGCTGCGCTGCTTGAGCAGATCCACGGCATCCGCCAGCAATGGCGACAAGGCCACGTCCATGGCACCCACGCGCACCCGGCCGGCGGCGCCGCTTTCAAGCGCGCCGATCTCGTCGCGGGTGCGCTCGTACTGGGCCAGCACCGAGCGGGCAAAACGCACCATGGCGGCGCCGGCGGTGGTGGGCTCGGTGCCGCGCGTGGAGCGCAGGAACAGTGTTTGGCCCAGCATCGATTCGATTTCGGTCAGCATGCGCGAGACGGCCGGCTGGCTGACGGACAGGAATTCCGCGGTCCGGCCCAGATGGCGGAACTGGTCCAGCGCCACCAGCAATTGCAGGTGGCGCAGCTTGATGTTGCTGCGCAGGACGCGGTCGATCTGGGCCATGGCGGACGCTCTAGTTAATGTTTATGTTATGTAGCAATACCGTTTTTTGATTGGAAGGTTATATAAACCCCCGCCACAATGCAACGCAAGCCCGAGCGTCAGAGTCGGGAAGAACCGAGAGCGAGGAGACAATGAAAGAACGTTTTGCGATGCAGCCGCTGCGGCGGGCACTGCTGCTGGGCGGCGCGGCCATGGCCGGCGCCGCGATGCTGCCTCGGGCCGCGCGCGCGGCTGGCTTTCCCAGCCGCCCCATCACCTTCATCTGTCCGTGGGCCGTGGGCGGCACGGCCGATCAATCGATGCGGGTGTTGTGCCAGGCGGCCAGCAAAGTGCTGGGACAGACCATCGTGGTGGAAAACCGTGCCGGCGCCTCCGGCATGATCGGCGCCAAGGCGCTGGCCAACGCCAAGCCGGACGGCTACACCATCGGCCAGATTCCGATTTCGGTGACGCGCTTTGCGCAGTTGGGCATGCTGTCGGCGGACCCGCGCCAGGACTTCACCTATATCGCGCGCACCTCGGGCCAGACCTTCGGCATCGTGGTCAGGGCCGATTCGCGCTTCAAGACCCTGGCCGACATGGTGCAGTACGCCAAGGCGCATCCCGGCATCGTGACCTATGGTCACGCGGGCGTGGGCGGGGCGACGCATGTCGGCATGGAGCAGTTCGCCATGGCGGCGGGCATCAAATTCAACGCCATCGCCTACAAGGGCGGCGCGCCCGCGCTGCAGGACCTGCTGGGCGGCCAGATCGACCTGCTGGCCGACTCCAGTTCCTGGGCGACGCAGGTGCTGGCCGGCAATTTGCGCCTGCTGGCCACCTGGGGCGCCCAGCGCCCGGCGCGCTTTGCCGACAGCCCGACGCTCAAGGACCTGGGCTATGACGTGGTGGTGGACGCGCCCAACGGCGTGGGCGCGCCCAAGGGCCTGGACCCGGCCGCCGAGAAAGTCCTGCGCGATGCCTTCCGCCAGGCCGTGGCGAGCCCCGAATTCAAGCGGGTCGCCGACAGCCTGGACGCCCCTGTCATGTACCTGGATGGCCCCGACTACCAGAACTACGTCGCCCAGGTCTATGGCCAGGAAACCGAACTGATCGAACGCCTGCATTTGAAGGCCTTGCTGCAACAGAGCTGAACCATGCCATCGCCGCTCATCCGCCTGCACCCCGACGACAACGTGCTGATCGCCCGCGATGCCCTGGCCCTGGGGCAGGCCCTGCCGGACCTAGACCTGCGCGTGCGCGCCCAGGTGCCCGCCGGCCACAAGATCGCCGCGCGGCGCATCGCGCGCGGCGAGGCCGTGCGCAAGTACAACGTGGTCATCGGCGTGGCCGGCCGCGACATCGCCGCCGGCGACCATGTGCATACGCACAACGTCGAACTGGCGGATTTTCATCGCGACCCAGGCTTCTGTCTGGACGCGGTGCCGGTGACGCCGGTGGCGCCGGCCGAACAGGCCCGCTTCCTGGGCTACGTGCGGCCGGACGGCCGAGTCGGGACGCGCAACTTCATCGGCATCCTGTCGTCGGTGAACTGTTCGGCCACCGTCATCAAGGCCATCGCCGCGCACTTCGATGCGCAGCGGCTGGCCGCCTATCCGAACGTGGACGGCGTGGCGGCATTCGCCCATACCAGCGGCTGCGGCATGTCCTCGCCCAGCGAGCATTTCGACGTGCTGCGCCGCACGCTGGCCGGTTATGCGCGGCATCCCAACCTGGCCGGCGTGCTGATCGTCGGGCTGGGCTGCGAGCGCAACCAGGTCGATGCGCTGGTCGATAGCCAGGGGCTGGCGAACGATCCACGGGTGCGCGCGCTGGTGATGCAGGACAGCGGCGGCACGCGCGCCACCATCGCCGCCGGCATCGCGGCGGTCCAGGCCATGCTGCCGGCGGCCAACGACTGCGCGCGCAGCGAGGTGTCGGCGCGGCACCTGAAAATCGGCCTGGAGTGCGGCGGCTCGGACGGGTTTTCCGGCATCACGGCCAATCCGGCGCTGGGCGCGGCCATGGATATCCTGGTGCGGCATGGCGGCACCGCGATCCTGTCGGAAACGCCGGAGATCCATGGCGTCGAATACCTGCTGACCCGGCGCGCCGCCAGCCGCGAGGTGGGCGAGAAGCTGCTGGCGCGGCTGGCCTGGTGGGAACGCTACGCCGCCGGCCAGAACGCCCAGTTCAATGGCAGGGTCGGCCACGGCAACCAGCAAGGCGGCCTGGCCAACATTTTCGAGAAGTCGTTGGGGTCGGCCATGAAAGGCGGCAGCACGCCCTTGCAGGCCGTGTACGAATACGCCGAACCGATCGACCGGCCGGGCCTGGTGTTCATGGACTCGCCGGGCTACGACCCGGTGGCGGTGACCGGCCAGATCGCCAGCGGCGCGAACCTGATCTGCTTTACCACCGGGCGCGGCTCGATGTTCGGCTCCAAGCCCGCGCCGACCCTGAAGCTGGCCAGCAACACGCCCATGTTCCGCCGCCTGGAGGAAGACATGGACATCGATTGCGGCCCGGTGCTCGACGGCGAACTGAGCGTGGCGCAGATGGGCCAACGCATATTCGAGCAGATCCTGCTGGCCGCCTCGGGCCGGCGCACCAAGAGCGAGTTGCTGGGCCTGGGCGACCACGAATTCGTGCCCTGGCACCTGGGCATCGTCAGCTAACCCATGGCGCCGCGCCCGCGGCGCGCTTCCTTCACGTCATTTGTCATAGGCGCTACTCATGCCTGCCCTGAATCCCTTCAAATCCGCGCTGGCGTCCGGCACGCCGCGCATCGGCCTGTGGCTGTCGATGGCCGATCCTTACCTGGCCGAAGTGGCGGCCACCGCCGGCTTTCACTGGCTGCTGATCGACGGCGAACACGCGCCCAACGACCTGCGCAGCACCTTGCAGGCGCTGCAGGCGGTGGCCGCCTACCCGTCGCAACCGGTGGTGCGCGTGGTCGATGGCGACCCCTCGCGCGTCAAGCGGCTGCTGGACATTGGCGCGCGCACCCTGCTGGTTCCCATGGTGGACAGCGCCGAGCAGGCCCGCGCCCTGGTCGCGGCCACACGCTACCCGCCCCATGGGGTGCGCGGCGTGGGCAGTGCGGTCGGCCGTGCTTCGCAATGGAATCAGCGCGCTGACTACCTGGCGGTGGCCGACGACGAGATCTGCCTGCTGGTGCAGGCCGAGACCACCACCGCCTTGCGCAACCTGCCCGCGCTGTGCGACACCGATGGCGTGGACGGCATCTTCATCGGCCCGGCGGACCTGGCGGCGTCGATGGGCCATCGCGGCAACCCCGGCCATCCCGAAGTGCAAGCGGCGATCGAAGCGGCCATGCGCACCATCGTGGCCTCGGGCAAGGCCGCCGGCACGCTGACCTCGGACCCGGCCCTGGCCCGGCGCTACCTGGAACTGGGCTGCACCTTCGTGGCGACCGGCGTGGACATCCTGCTGTTCGCCGGCGCCGCACGCAAGCTGGCGCGCGATTTCGATTGCTGATCCCACTGGCCGCGGCGGCGTGGCCTACCTTCTGCCAATTCCCCCGGCCCGCCTACGGCCACGGAGCCTGAACGACATGACCACGCATGCCGACGCGTCGGCGCTGTTCCAACCCGACAATTTCATCGACGGCGCCTGGGCGCCGAGCCAAACCGGGCACCGTTTCGATGTGACCGACCCAGCCACGGGCGCGGTCATCGCCCACGTTCCCGACAGCGGCCCGCAGGATGCCCGCGCCGCGGCCGACGCGGCCGCGGCCGCCCTGCCCGCCTGGCGCGCGTGCCTGCCGCGCGAACGCGCCGAATGGTTGCGGCGCTGGCACGCGCTGATCCTGGCGCGCCAGGAGGAACTGGCCGCGCTGATCACGCGCGAACAGGGTAAGCCGCTGGCCGAGGCCCGCGGCGAGGTGGCCTATGGCGCCTCGTACATCGCCTGGTTCGCCGAGGAGGCCACCCGCATCTATGGCGACATCATCCCCGACCAGCAGCGCGGCAAGCGCATGACGGCGATCAAGGAGCCGATTGGCGTGGTGGCCGCCATTACGCCGTGGAATTTCCCGCTGGCTATGATCGCGCGCAAGATCGCGCCGGCGCTGGCCGCCGGCTGCACGGTGGTCGGCAAGCCGGCCGAAGACACGCCGCTAACGGCCCTGGCGCTGGCGCGGCTGGCGCAGGAGGCGGGCTTGCCGCCTGGCGTGTTGAACCTGATCACCGCATCGCGCGCCCAGGCGGCACAGGCGGTGGACGCGTGGCTGGCGGACAGCCGCATCCGCAAGATCACCTTCACCGGCTCGACGCCCGTGGGCAAGCACCTGGCGCGCGAGTCCGCCGACACCTTGAAGAAGCTATCGCTGGAACTGGGCGGCAACGCGCCCTTCATCGTGTTCGACGACGCCGACCTGGACGCGGCGGTCGAGGGCGTCATGGCGGCCAAATTCCGCAATGGCGGCCAGACCTGCGTCTGCCCCAACCGCGTCTATGTGCAGGCCGGCGTCTACGACCGCTTCGCCGCCCTGCTGCGCGACAGAGTCGCGTCCCTGCGCGTGGGTCCGGGCACCGATCCGGCCAGCCAGATCGGCCCCATGATCAATGCCCGCGCGGTCGACAAGATCGCCCGCCACGTCGACGACGCCCGCGCCCAGGGCGCCCGCGTGTTGACCGGCGGCGAGCGCCTGACGCACCTTGGGCCGCACTACTATGCGCCCACCGTGCTGGGCGGGGCCCATGCCGGCATGGCGCTGTGCGGCGAGGAAACCTTTGGCCCGGTGGTGCCGCTGTTCCACTTCGACGACGAAGCCCAGGCCATCGCCGCCGCCAACGACACGCCCTTCGGCCTGGCCTCGTACTTCTACACGCAGGACGTGCGCCGCATCGAACGGGTGTCGCGCGCCCTGGAATCGGGCATCGTCGGTGTCAATGAAGGCGCGCTGGCCTCCGAGGCCGCGCCGTTTGGCGGCGTCAAGGAATCCGGCTACGGCCGCGAGGGCTCGAAGTATGGCCTGGACGATTATCTGTCGATCAAGTACGTGTGCCAGGGCGGGCTGGCCTGAAACGCCGGGAAGACAAGGCGGCGCGTCGAAGGATCGAGCGCCGCGCCCCGCCCGCGCCGGCGGGCACATATCACCACTGATACGCCAACTTCATATTCACCACCCGACCCGCGCCGCGGAAGCACCCGCCCATGGTCGCGTCGTAGCAACTCGCGACATGCCGCTTGTCGGTCAGGTTGGAGACGTTCAACTGCAGCCGCGCCCCTTTCATGGCCGGCACCTGCCGTCCCAGGTCATAGTGCACCTGCGCGTCCAGCAAGGTGAAAGCCGGCGTGCGGAATTGCTGCAATGTCCTGTCCCCCACCCACGTGCCGCCGTCATGGCGCACGCCCAGGGCGGCGCCCAGGCCGGACGGCGCATCCCAGGCCAGCCATATGCCGCCAAAGCGCTCGGGCACGCGCGGCGGCGTCTTGCCGACGTGGGCCGGGTCGCCCTTGGTATAAGCGACGTGCTGCCAGGTGTATGCGGCAATCACGCTCCATTGCGCCCCGAGTCTGGCTCGCGCTTCCAGTTCCAGGCCGCGCGACCGCAGTTCACCTTCCTGAACGCTGAATGCCGGATTGGCGGGATCGGCACTGAGCAGGTTGGCTTGTGTCAGGTTGAACACCGCCGCGGTGAGCAAGGCGTCCCAATGTTCGGGTTGGTACTTGACACCGGCTTCGATCAGTTCCCCGCGGCTGGGCTTGAACGGCTCGCCGCTGGATGACAGGCGGTTGGTGGGCTGGAACGACTGGGCGTAGGTCACATAGGGCGCCACACCATTGCCGAACCGATACAAGGTGCCGGCCCTGACGGTAGTGGCGTCGTCGTGCTGCTTGAAGCCGGCGCGCCCCAGCAGATCGTCGGTGTCGATGGTGGATCGGTCATGACGCACGCCCAGCGTGGTGTGCCAGCCGTCCAGAGGAAGTTGATCCTGCAGATAGAAGCCGGTCTGCGTCGAGCGTATGCGGTTGTCCATGAACACGGTTGGCGAGCCGATGATCGGCATGCCATACACTGGCAGGTACAGATCCAGCGGCGGCGCGGCGCCCTGGGCATAGTCGCCACGGCCGCGCATTTGTTCCCAACTGATGCCGGCCAGCAGTTCGTGTTCGACAGCACCGGTGGCGAAGCGGCCTTTCAGTTGATTGTCCAGCGTGATGGCGTGGTAAGCCTCCTCGGACAGCGAAGTATTACGGTCGATGGTGCGCAGGTCCGGCCGCAGGCGAACGCCGCTGATCGTGGCGCGATGCAGTTCGATGCCGCTGTAGCGGCCATGCAAGGAAATGGCCCACTCGTCGTTGAGGCGCTGATCGAAGCGATAGCCCGCCACGCGCTGCTTGCGGGAGAAGGTGTCGTAGGATGGCTCGCCAGGATTGAGATACAGGGGAATCCGGCCATTCGGGTTGGGCAACACGCTGCCCGAGGCGGGCACGGCGCCCAGCGTTCCCATCGAGGGATCATCCTGATAGCGCGCGTACAGCGTCAATCGCGTCGCAGCGCTGGGCTGCCAGGCGAGCGAAGGCGCGACCGCGCGGCGGCGGGCCGGAAAGCCGTCTACATTGCCGTCGCTGTTCCACGCGGTGCCAGCGATACGGTAGAGCAAGGCGCCGTTTTCCGTGGCCCGCCCGCCCAGATCGAAAGAGCCGCGCCGGTAACCCCGTGTGCCGCCCTCCAGCTCGACCAGCCGGATGGACTCGTCGCGAGGCAGTTTGCTGCTCAGGGCCAGTATGCCGCCAGGGCTGGCCATGCCATACAGCACCGACGCCGGGCCACGCAGCACCTCCATGCGTTCCAGCAGGAACGGGTCGACCTGCTGCGAGCCGTAAACGATACCGGCGGTCTGGCGCTGGCCATCGAGGAAAGTGTCGGCCTCGCCGTTCTCGCCAGTGAAGCCGCGAATCGTCAGTTGGTCGAAGGCGGTGACGCTGCCCCACTGCTCGGTCGCAATGCCCGGGGCATAACGGAAGGCTTCGTTGACGGAACGCGCGTCCTGCGCGTCCAATTGCGAGCGCGTCACTACCGAGACCGATTGCGCAAGCTCGCCCAGTGGGGTGTCGGTGCGCGTGGCGGAACTGGCGCGGCGCGCAGTGAGGTTGTCCGCGTCGGCGCGGCCAGCCACCTCGATCAGCGGCAGCGTCGGCGTGGCGCGGCTTGCGGGCGCCTGGGCCGCGCCAGGCGGAACCCATGCCAACAGCAGCAGTGGCAGACCGGCGGCAAGGGCCCGAGAGCTCGCGCGCCTGGCGCGTCCGGCTAGGGAGGGGAAAATCATGAGCGGGCTCCTGTTGATCGCAGGCCGGGCCTCGGCCATCCGCTGACGGCGTGGGGCCATGGCACTGCTTTTGAGACACCCATATTTGATAGTGCGTCTCGTTCAATCAACTACCCGGATCGGAGCAATTACCCGGATCCGCTACGGGCGGCCCGGCTTCCTGCCGCCGCCCGTGCGCCGATACCTTAGCCGCGCATGGTCGAAGCATCGGGCCGGCTTACCACTGGTAAGCCATTTTCAGACTCACGACCCGACCCGCCCCCGCGAAGCACCCGATATCCAGGTCATAGCATCCCCCGCTATACCGCTTGTCCGTCAAATTCGACACATTCAACTGCACCTTCGTCCCCTTCAAGCCGGGCACCTGCCGCCCCAGGTCATAGTGCAGTTGCGCGTCCACCAACGTGTATCCCGGCACCCGGAAATCCTGCAACGTCTGGTACCCGCCCCAGCTTCCCCCGTTATGCCGCACCCCCAGCGCCGCGCCCAGGCCGGAGGGCGCATCCCACGCCAGCCAGACGCCGCCAAAGCGCGTCGGCACGCGCGACGGCGTCCTGCCCACTTCGTTGGCATTGCCTTTGGTGTATTCGACGTTCTGCCAGGTATAGGCCGCGATCACGCTCCACTGCGGCGACAGCCGCGCATGCGCTTGCAGCTCCAGCCCGCGCGAGCGGACCTCGCCCGACTGCACGGATAGGCGCGGGTTGGCGGGGTCGGCGCTCAGCACGTTGGTCTGGGTCAGGTGGTAGATCGCCGCGGTGAACAGGGCGTCCCAGTTCTCCGGCTGGTACTTCAGGCCGGTCTCGAACAGTTCGCCCCGGGTCGGCTTGAAAGGCTCGCCGCTGGCGGACAGGCTGTTCACGGGCTCGAAGGACTGCGCGTAGGTGGCATACGGCGCCAGGCCATTGCCGAAGCGATACAGCGTACCGACGCGCACGGTGGTGGCCTGGTCCTTCTGAGTAAAGCCGCTGTGCGAGAGCCTGTCGCGGGAATCGATCGTCGACCAGTCCTGGCGCACGCCGACGGTGGTGTGCCAGTTGCCCAGCGCGATCTGGTCCTGCACGTATAGGCCGGTCAGCGTCGAGCGCATGCCCTTGTCCATGACCGTGGGCGGGACGGGCTGCGGGACGCCGTAGACGGGGCTGTAGAGATCCAGCTTGGTGCCGTTGTAGGTCGTGCGGTAGTCGCCGTCGCCGCGCATCTGCTCCCACACCAGGCCGGCCAGCAGTTCGTGGCGCGCGGCGCCGGTGGCGAAGCGGCCCTTCAACTGGTTGTCCAGGGTGACGCTGTCGTAGCGCTCGGTGGAACCGAGCACCTGGCGGTCGATGGTGCGCAGGTCCGGTTGCAAGGCGGCCAGGACCACGGCGTCATAGTCGCTGTCGACGCGGGTGTAGCGGCCGTTCAGGCTCATCGACCAGTCGCCCGCCAGCTTCTGGTCGAACTGGTAGCCCACGGCGCGGATGGTGCGCGCGAATGTGTCGTAGCCAGGCTCGCCCACGTTGAAGCGGGGCGGCAGTTGGCCGTGGGGGTTGGGCAGCACGCTGCCGATGCCCGGCACCGACGAGATCATGCCCAGGCCGGGATCGTCCTGGTAGCGCGCGTACAGCGTGAAACGGGTGGCGGCGCTGGGTTGCCAGGTGAGCGAGGGCGCGACCGCGCGGCGGCGCAACCAGGTGCCGTCCAGTTGGCCATCGCTGTTCATGGCGGTGCCGACGACCCGGAACAGCAGCGTGCCGCGTTCGTCGGCCTTGCCGCCCAGGTCGAACGAGCCGCGACGGTAGCGGCTGGTGCCGCCTTCCAACTCGATGAGGCGCACGGCGTCTTCGCGCGGCAGCTTGCTGGTCAGCGCAATGACGCCGCCGGGCGTGGAGGTGCCGTACAGCACCGAGGCGGGGCCGCGCAGCACTTCCATGCGTTCGAGCAGGAAAGGATCGACCTGCTGGCCGCCGAAGACAACGCCGCGGTTCAGGCGCATGCCGTCCAGGAAGGTGTCGACGGGGCCGTTGCCCGTGCTGAAGCCGCGGATGCTCATGTCGTCATAGGCGGTAACGGCGCCCCAGGATTCTGTGGCGACGCCGGGCGCGTAGCGGAAGGCCTCGTTGACCGAGCGCACGTTGCGCGCGTCCATCTGTTCGCGGGTGATCACCGAGAGGGACTGCGGCGTCTCGATCAGGGGCGTGTCGGTGCGCGTGGCGGAACTGGAGCGACGTGGCACCACGCCGTCGTCCTGCGGGATACCGACGACCTCGACGGACGGCAAGGTGCGCGCATCCCCCGCCTTGGCCGCTGCGGCCGCCTGCGCCGCGCCGGGCTGGGTCCAGGCCAGCAGCAGCAAATGAAATCCGACGGTAAGAACCCGGGGCGATGCGCATCTGGCGCGGGATTGGAAGATCATGAGCGTGGTCCGTTTGTTTGATGGCATGCATCCCGAGACCCGGCGCATGTCGCCGGGCGCGATGTATGGGCATTGCTTGGAAGCCGCTCCATTTAATATTGCGTCTCATTCCTTTAACTACCCGGATCGGGTCGTCACCCCCGAAACGGTTCCCCGGCACCGCTTTATGAAGACCCATCCCGACGCGCCGCGCCACGGCGCCATTTCCTCCCTGCCCGATGTGCCCACGTCCTCGATGTTCGACACGGACTTCCTGGCGCACTACCTGTCAGGACAACGACATCGGTTGGTGTATGCGGAAGTGGCGGAGGGCATCGAGCTGTGCCATTGGCAAAGCGCATTCGAGCAGCCGTTCACCGTGCACACGCGTGACGACGGCGACCGCGTATTGCTGTCGTACCAATTGCGCGGCGAGACCGATTGTTGGATGGAAGGGAGCATCGCAGGACGGGGCGAGGCCGTCAGGGAAACGTCCGGCTGCGTGTACTACACGCCGGATCGGCGCGGACGCTTTGCCCAACATGGGGTGTGCGAGAGCCTGACCGTTGCGTTGCGGCCGGACGTGCTGCGCACGTGGATCGAGGACGAAGAGGACGCGCCGCTGCGGCGCTCACTGGACTCTGGCAGTTGCTTTCGCACCGGCTACCGCGGCGAAAAGCTGCATCAAGCCGCGCTCGCCATCAGCCGCGAGTTGAAGCACATGCGCACGCCCGCCTGCGACACCCCCGGCGCACGGCTGATCCGCGAAGCGCAGGCCATGATGCTGACGGGGCTGTTTCTCGAGGCCGGCCACGCGGACACTCGCCGGGCCAATGCCGCCACGCCGCAACGGCAACGCCTGATGGCCGCGCGCGACTATCTGCTGGCCGACCTCGCCCACCCGCCCACGCTGGCGCAGATGGCCGCGGAGACGGGCTTGAGCGCCATGCGCATCAAGCGCGGGTTCCGCGAGTTGTTCGGCCACAGCGTCTATGGCTTGTTCCAGCAGACGCGGATGCGCGAGGCGCAGCAGCGGCTGCGGGCGGGCAAGGTGACGGTGATGGAGGTGGCGTTCGACCTGGGGTATTCGAATCCCAGCCACTTCGCGGCGGCGTTCCGCAAGGAGTTTGGCGTGGGGCCGGGGGAATACAAGCGTGGCCTGTCGCCTACCCCCGCTGGCTCAACGCCTTGGCAATCCGATGCCGCCCCACCGTCGTCTTCGGCACCTTGAACGGAAACCAGCTACGCACGTCCTCGTCCAGCCCGATCCCGTGCATGTAGTTGTAGATCGCCTTCTTCAACGCCCGTCCCAGCGCGTCGTGGTCCACCCCGGTCGGATCGTCGAAGCCGATGTCGTTCTTGGCGAACGTCACGTCCGGCAGCGGCCGCAGCGTCACGCCGTATTCCTCGGGGTTCAGCCCCACCGGGGAATGCACCGTACAGGCGAAGCGGTGGAAGAACCCGCTCTGGATACAGCCGTTTTCGAACAGTTGGCGCACGTATTCCAGCGCGTCGACGGTGTCCTGCACCGTCTGCGTGGGAAAGCCGTACATCAGGTAGGCGTGCACCAGGATGCGCGCGTCGCTGAAGGCGACGTCGGGCTCGACCAGGTGGGCCGTCATCAAACACGCGCGTTGACTGCCCGAGCTAACGGGGACAGCCCTCGCAATAGCGGCATTTCCACGTCCGTAGGCCCTTCTCTATTCTACGGCAGGCTTTGGCCGATGCACGCTAGCGTGCATCGGTTGCTCCCGCTATTGGTGTGCCACACCCGACCTTGCGCCTGCTCACCCGATTGACTTGCGGGGTGCGGGCCTCGCGAACAACAGAAGGCTGCTGTGAATACCCCTTGCACCCTCGATCGCTGGGCCACATCGGACGATCCGGAACATGGCGCTGTTAGATTGGTCGATCTTTGGCGAATGGAGTGAGCTTGCCAGAGAGACCTCGGCGATTATCCGGATATTGGGAACAGCGCGAACCACCCAAAGACTGCCAACGCCCAGCCATTAGATAATTGGGTTCCGTCTAAGTTGATGGGCAGGATATAGAGGGGCTTTTTTGATCATATTGTAGGTTTTATGGGCTTAGTAGCAGATGAGTCTGAACTAGTTTCGCAACCACTAGCACATCGAAAGTTTTCATCAAGGCACCTACCCATAAAATCAGCCATATACACTATTGCAAACATGGCTCTCACACTACAGCTTTGACTGAGTAAAACCGTAGCCCGGCATTACTACTTCACGACGACCATCAAGCCTTAAACGAATTAATTAACGAGCCCCACGTGGATAGATAGAAAAATTAACCCCCCTTGAGCGATAGTTTACACTTAACACAAATATGATTATTTTGTCGAATTATTATTATATACTTTTCTAATTTTATCAGGCGCAAGGATTTTTAAATAAAATCTCGAATTCAGCATTCGAAACTGGAACTCGCCAGCTACCGGTGCTCACGTCACACACAACGTAGCACAGATCGAATTCGTGTGATAATTTTTCAACGTCTTCGTGCCATGTAGCCGAAATCAAACCAAATCCAACCGATTTTACTATTTGGTCGACTCGTCCCGCTGCTGCCAATCGCCGCTGCCCTTCTTTTGCAAGGGCGTCTCTAGTGCATCTTGATTGATGAGCGAAAATCTGTGTTTCCACGTCTGAGGGGCCAACCTTCGGCACACGTAACAACGAACCCCCTTGGATTTTGGCCTCAAAGCAAACCAATTGCCCTTCGCCAAACAATACCAAATCCGGAGCTTTGCGCCGACCGCCTACCGATACATAACGAAAGGCCCGCATTTGATTACCCCCTTCGGCAAGCACCGCCAGTCCTCGGGCTCTTGCCGCTTTGGCAAGAACATCAATAACCTCATCTTCCAACATGGTTATCTTCAGAAGTAGATTAAAGCATCTCTATAAACAATAGCATCCGCCGCATAAGCATATATGCGCAGAACATTTTTTAATACCTGAGACGAACCTTCCTTTAAATGCATAGTGTATGTCGGAATATCTTTCACTTTCGTTGGGTCAGTATGTCTTAGAGGGCTACTATTCCAAACAGACTGATGATACTCAGCCATATCTTCGAATTTCAATACGCTAAGATCAATCACGAGGCTAACATCGCGCTCATAAGTGGTCGGCCCTAACCTACAAAATAGATAATCAAAGGCCAAGGGCTGACCTAAATAAGGATCTCCTCCCTTATCCTTTATCCGTCTTTTGAGTTTATCTCGCAATTCATCAATGGTATCTGACCCTCGATCACTCTGAGGCACAAATATTAAGTATTTGTCTCGCTTTACTAGCCTGTCTGGAAAGTCAGAAGGCAAGACCAATCCCTTAGCCTGAAGCCAGAAGGCAAACTCCGAACTTGTTAGCGGCTCACCTTTGGGCATGTTGAACTTGAGTCGCTTGAAGTCCGCAATTTTGGGTAACTTGCTGTATGCCCGTCGCCTTATGCGGTTTCTGAGATCAACGATTAGTCTTTCTCGATAGAGCTCTCTCAGCGGTCGTCCATGTATCGCGTAGTCTATGACTCTTTCAAGATATTGGAAAGTAAGCGCAAGGTCCGATGAATGCCGATCAGGAAGCGACGCGTATATGGAGTCGCATTTTGTTGTGTGACCACCATCAACTTCCCATTCCGCGATAAACATCGGCGTTTCGTGAATCTCTGTCACACGGTCATATGCAAAGAAAAAGACATGATCCAACTGCGAAGGGAACTTAGGGTGATTCGGCATACCGAAAGGTAGGACATATGCACCCGGAACTCCCTGCTGTGCGCACCCAACTAAATGATTAAATCGCTGCATCCAGTGATCCTGTGCCGGCACATGATCGGTAAGCTCAAATGCGAAGATCGGATATACAGGGTGCTCGCCGTCATCAACACATACCACTAAATCTGGCCGTGCGAAAAACAACAGGCGACGTAGCGCTGTCGGCAACATCGCAAAATCTTTACTGGAGTGCTGCTGAGGCAACGAGTGTACGCTAGCCTCTCCAGTTGCACGTGCAGCCTTGAGACTGGGGCTGCATTCTAATACGTAGTTGGCTAGAGGGAGATTTTTGTGGTGGTATAAGTGATAGTGCATTTCTCATCTTTTCCTGAGAACAGCAACGCCATCCGTCTTAATAATATCTGCAGTTTCGTGACGCGTAAGCTTAAATGCGTTCTTGATAATTTCATACTCAAAGCTAAGCTCGGTTGAAAATCCAAGCGCTTCAGCAATCGACACCAGAAATCCAAAAGTATCTATAGGAACGCCCTTTATTGTATTTCTACCGACCACAAGGACTAAGTGCCCATCTGGCTTGAGGCACTGAAATTGCTGAATGAGAGATTCTCGCATTAGATTAAAAAATCTATATGCAACAAAGCTCCTCTTTGGCTCACCGGCATATATTTTTTCCAGCGCAAAGTTAAGCTCCTGCTTTCGAGAAAACACCCATTCAACTTGCCGCGGAATTGAGTAATCCGCAGCATACACCCGCTCGGAGCCAAAATATTCCTGCTCGTGCTTCGTCTTATTTTCGGGAGAGAGCAGACCGAGGACGATGTTCTCATACCGGTGAGTCATCGGATAATTCATCGCATTTATATAAGGCGGCGATGTCACAATCAAATCTACGGCGTCCTTCTTCGCCACCCCGTCATTCAACAGTCGATCAGCGCTAGCTGTAATAACACGCGCACTGAGCTGCGAAGGCAAGCGCTTCAAGAACTCAAGTTTTCGGTCCAAAACGCGACTGGCCATGGTGCTAATAACTGCTGCTGGAGGGGGGGTTCCAGCGATTACTTTCTTGGGGTCGCGTTTGACTTTTATCTGGCTTTCATCCTGGTAGCTGCAAGGTCGAACAGCCATTGACACCGCGGCAAGCAATATGTCGTGATACTGAGATTCGATGTGCGTTCTAATATAATTTGTCGCTGATGCAAAATCATCTAGATAACCCGGCGGAAACCAGAAATCATCCAGTTCAAACTTGGCGAAGCGAACTCGTCCCGATGGAAAGCCAGCCTTAATTTCCGTGACGAAATTTTCCACGGCTACTGCCAGACCAACGGAATTTACATTGCAGGTCTTCGCGCGAGTCAGAAGAATCGAGTAGGGCGAAATGTCCGAACAAATTGCATTGCGGCCACTTAGGAGCGCTTCCACTGCCGTAGTCCCAGACCCCCCGAAAGGGTCCATCACCGTCGCTCCCTTCGAGCTATATTTCTCAATTGCCCATCTCGGAATTTCCGGAATGAATTTAGAGGGATACCTTCCTATGCTGTGAACGTGCCGTTGCTCGTCACTGGACTTTAGGGCGATCACCTGTCCGTTCGTAAGAACGGTCTCAGAAAGTTGTACCTGTTGAGATTCCGGCTTGGCAGAAGCTCGCGCTCTAGCTCCATTCATCGCCACGCGCGAGCGATTAATCTTTTCAAAAATCAAAATATGTTGACGCTTCTTAAAGCTCCTGCGCCCTCCATGACAGTTGTCGGAGGTCTTTTCATGAAACGAACGCGTCACCTTTTCCAGCGAATAATTGCTATCTGCGATCATTCGCAAATCAGTGCCTTGCAATATTTCCTGAAAAACTTTTGAAATATCAAAAAACTCGCCACCTATAACAGCATCGCCGACAAAGAAATAAGCGAGCTTGCTTGGTTTTAATACTCGGCCAATTGGGATCATGGCGTCGCGCATCTTTGAGATATAAGCAGCCATAGGCTGCTTGCGTGAGGAGTGCTCATTTCTAGAGCCAATTTCCGCAGCCATTACATCTCTATAATCATGCCCAAGCCAAAAAGTTCGCCATTTGTGGTACAAATAGTAGTCGAAACTATTTGGGTAGGGCGGGGACGTGACCACCAAATCAATGGAATTCTCTTCAATTCCCATTGTGCTTATTTTTCTGATGTCCGAATGGATAACTCGAGCAGGAGCCCTCCGAGCACTGGCGCTGTTCGCTAACTCCAACACTCCAGGGATCTCTCGCTCTAATTTCTTACTAAAGCGCCTGAACACTTCGCTCGCCGGCAGATCCTTTTCAATTGCCGCATAGCGAGTCTCGCTCTCTTGATTACTAACACTAACGATGATGCTGCTAAATATGCACCTCATAACGGAGTGAAGAGCCACCCTGCCACGAAATTTATTATCGATCGCATCTTTCAAATGCTGAAGATCAGTAACGACATCGGGTCGAAACCAGTGATACAAATTTAACTCATCGGCTCCCGCGGGCCTAAAAGCTTTTCTGGGACTACGAAACGACTTGACTTGTTCCGCAAAATCTATAGCTTCCTGAATCTCAGTTTGGCTGAGCACAGCAGTCTTCGCTGAAGAAATCAGCTGTGCCACGACATTGGAATCGACACCTATTGAGCGCCGCCCCATCAACGTTGCTTCCAATAAACTCGTTCCACTACCACAAAATGGATCAAGGACAATATTCCGCTCGTCAGTATGCTCACGTATTATTAGATTTGGAAGCTGAGGGATATACTTTGCAGGATATGGATGAATGCCGTGCGTAGCGTAGCTCGTATCATAATCTGACGGGCTGGTCAAAGATGTCAATTGATCTAACAACGTGCCCTCTCGTTCAAATGAACGAATTAACGCGCGCTTTTTAATATTCTCGTTAACCACAACCATATCGTATATGCCTAAATTGTTTCTGCAGATGAGGGAGCCCCCCCCACCAGTGCATTAACTGGTAATTTTACCATGGCCATGCATGGAATCGTCGGTCCATATCGGGTAGGCGAAAAAATGGTGCCAGGTCGCGCCTCCGACACTTCAGATTCGGGACACTAGTTGCATTCCGGTACCTTAGCCTGCCACGCACTGCGGGCACATCCGTCCGCTTACGAAGCACTTCCACAATACCGCAGCGGACGACTCCGTAGCTTCACTGGATGTGCAACCTGCGCACCTGTTCACCGAAATTTCTCTACTTGCCGCGGCAGTCTTTGCTCCACGCCTGCAGCGACAACCACGCCTATCCAACCTACCCTGCCCCTTCCATGCCGGGCGTCATTCAGAGCACTGGCTAAATTCCCGGTAAGGCCACAGCCCGCGCCCCACAAGAGCGGATACATATCGGCCTGTTGGCCGCCAGCACCAAGCTGCTTTTCCCCGATTCGTCATTGAACTGAAAGACGCGGCAAATCAGGGCAAGTCAGCCGAGGAAGCAGTCAAGGCACTGTTGCAAAGTTTCAGAGCGGTTCCTAAGCGACTCAAGAGCCGCTCACTTTTTCGATGCGTAGATCAACGATCGCCCCCCCCCCCCTTTGACGACGCAGACTGCAGGCCATATTGCGGGTTGAACGACGTATGCCATGAACAAAGCTCGGCCTTCGACACCCATTCAAGCTACAACTGATCTCCCAGCGTAGGCGCGTCGAACTCCGCCAAATCTTCCACTGCAGACTGACATTCTTCCGAGACGCGTACCTCAAAGACGAAGACTTGTGTTTTCTCCATCCATGTCAATGCGCCCGGCTTACGAGCATTTGCGAACGTCGACATGGTATTTCCCGCTGGGCGACGGCAGGTCGCCAATGATCACTGGGACCATACAACGCCAATAGGATAGACGCGCCAAGCAGAAACGGGATGCATTTTTCAACGATCTACCTTGGCCGTGAAGTCGACCGACCCTGGAACAGGTTGAAATAAAGTAGTGCGACGGGCGCCAGATGGCCGGCGATTATTTGACTGAATATGTTAATGGCACCGGTCTTACCGCTAGAATCCCAGCCTCGCCGAATATCCCGCCTGGACGACGATAATCTATGGGTGGACGAGTTATTTATATCGACTTCCGACAGCGACGGGCTGGAAGGTCTCCTGATCGGACGTATTCACCTAGCATTTCAGGCTCGCCGCCGAGCCATGGTGGATGTGTTCTACCAAACTGCGAACGCATGGCCGCCGGGAAAATGGGGTGCCAGGCGAGCGTTCACACCAATCAGGCTATCATGCGGAGTTTGTGCTTGATCCAGACGGCAAAAATATTGAAGCGGTGCTCCTCCGCGAGCCCGAACATAATGCAGCCGCCGTGCGAGTCCGTTATTAGCACCTCGCTCTAGCCGCGCTGGCTCAACGCCTTCGCAATCCGATGCCGCCCCACCGTCGTCTTCGGCACCTTGAACGGAAACCAGCTACGCACGTCCTCGTCCAGCCCGATCCCGTGCATATAGTTATAGATTGCCTTCTTCAACGCCCGTCCCAGCGCGTCGTGGTCCACCCCGGTCGGGTCGTCAAAGCCGATGTCGTTCTTGGCGAACGTCACCTCGGGCAGCGGCCGCAGCGTCACGCCGTATTCCTCGGGATTCAATCCCACCGGGGAATGCACCGTACAGGCGAAGCGGTGGAAGAACCCGCTCTGGATACAGCCGTTCTCGAACAACTGGCGCACGTATTCCAGCGCGTCGACGGTGTCCTGCACGGTCTGCGTGGGAAAGCCGTACATCAGGTAGGCGTGCACCAGGATGCCGGCGTCGCTGAAGGCGCGCGTGACGCGCGCCACCTGGTCGACCGACACGCCCTTCTTCATCAGGTTCAGCAGGCGGTCCGAGGCGACCTCCAGGCCGCCCGAGACGGCGATGCAGCCGCTGTCTGCCAGTAGTTCGCACAGTTCGGGGGTGAAGGTCTTCTCGAAGCGGATGTTGCCCCACCACGAGATGCCGGCGTTGCGCGCGATCAGTTCCGTGGCCAGGGCCTTGAGGGATTTGGGCGGCGCGGCCTCGTCGACGAAGTGAAAACCCGTCTGCCCGGTTTCCTGCACGATGGCCTCGATGCGGTCGGCCAGCACGGTGGCCGAGGCGCCTTCGTAACGGCCGATGTAGTCCAGGCTGACATCACAGAAGCTGCACTTCTTCCAGTAACAGCCGTGGGCCACGGTCAGCTTGTTCCAGCGGCCGTCGCTCCACAGGCGGTGCATGGGGTTGAGCATGTCCAGCAGCGACAGGTAGCGGTCCAGCGGCAGGCCGTCCCAGGTGGGCGTGCCGACTTCGGCGAAGGCGACGTCGGGCTCGACCAGGTTGACGTAGCGCACCGCGCCGCTGTCGGCGTCGCGCAGGAAGGTGCGCACCAGGCGCTGGCGCGAGCGCTTGCCTTCGACGTGTTCCATCAGCGCCAGCAAGGGGCGCTCGCCGGCATCCAGGCTGACGAAGTCGAAGTAGTCGAAGACGCGCGGGTCTTTCAGTTCGCGCAGCTCGGTGTTGACGAAGCCGCCGCCCAGCACGGTGATGATCCTGGGGTCCTGCGCCTTGATCGCCTGGGCGATGCGGAAGGCGGCGTACACGGCGCCGGGGAACGGCACCGACAGCAGCACCATGGTGGGCTGGTGGCGCGCCAATGCTTCCAGGGTCAGGTCGCGCAGGGTGTCGTCGACCAGGTTCAGCGGCGCGGCCAGCGCGTCGGCCAGCGGGTCGAAGGTCGGCTGGCTGCCTGCCAGCGATTCGGCGTAGCGCACGAATTCAAAACGCGGATCGATGGCGTCGCGCAGCACGTCGGCCAGGTCGTTCAGGTACAGCGTGGCCAGGTGCTTGGCGCGGTCCTGCAGGCCCAGGGCCCCGAAGGCCCAGCCCAGCGGGTCGCCGCCCTCGTCGTCGACGTACACGTCCAGCGAAGCGAAGCGCGGGCCTTCTGGCAGGAAGTTACGGCCAACGATGCGGTGCGCCAGCGTCGAGTCGCGGCCTTGCAGGAAGGCGATCACCGGGCCGATGGTGGCCAGGTAGCGCGGCTGCATGGCGACGAAGGCCTGGATCGCGGGGGTGTGCTTGTCCAGCGGCAACGCATCCACCTTGGCCGCCACGGCGCGCAGGCCGTCGGGCGACAGCAGGCGCAAGACCAGCGCCAACGCCAGGTCTTCCTGCGTGGCCGTGACGCCGCGGGAGCGCAGGAAGCCGGTCAGGTAGGCGGTGGACGGGTATGGCGTATTGAGCTGCGTCATCGGCGGGATGACGGACAGCACGCGAAGGGGCGTGGCGGACATGAAACACGGCGGAAAATGCCGTCAAAGCGGGGATCGAGGGGGGATTATAGTTACCGGCGACTAACAGCCAACAGCCCAGGGCCCCCCCGGCCGTCTACCTGCCGCCAAACAAATCCGCCTGCCGCGCATCGGCCGGCTCCACCACATACCCAATCTCCCCCGCCACCTCGCGCAGAATCCCCTGCGCCAGATTGAACGCGGTATTGGCCGCCGGCACGCCCGCGTAGATCGCGTTCTGCAGTAGCACTTCCTTCAGTTCATCCGGACTCAGCCGCGACTCGTCCTTCGCCGTCAGCGCGGCGCGCACGTGCAGCTCGAATTCCTCCCACCGCCCTAAAGACAAGGTCACCGCCAGCACCATCATCCGCCGCGCCTTGTGCGGCAGGCCGGGACGGCTCCAGATGTCGTGCCAGGCGTAGCGGGTGATCAGGTTCTGGTAATCGGCGGTGAAGGTGGTGGCGCGGTCCAGCGAGCGCTGCACCCATTCTTCTCCCAGCACGGCGCGGCGGTTGGCCAGGCCGCGCTCGAAATCGTCTTCCCGGCTCATTGCGGCATCTCCCCTTGGGTGCTTGCATCGGCGGGGCGGGCAACGGCGCTGCCCGCCCCTGTCGATCAGTTCACGGTGATGTTATTGGCTTTCACGACCTCGGCCCAGCGGATCTGCTCGGCGTCGACGAACTTGGCGAAGTCCGCGGCGCTGCTGCCGACCGGGGTCAGGCCGAGCTTGGCGAGCTTCTCGCGGGTTTCGGGGCGGGCCAGGGCCTTTTGCACCAGATCCTGCAATTTGGCGACGACTTGCGGGTCGGTGCCGGCCGGCAGGAAGAAACCATTCCATTCGACCACGTTGAAGTCCTTGATGCCGCTTTCGCTGACCGTGGCCACGTTCGGCAGTTCCGGCATGCGCTTGGCCGACGACACCGCCAGGGCCTTGAGTTTGCCGCCGCTGACATAGTTCAGGCTGGAAGCGGCATTGGCGAAGTAGACATCGACCTGACCGCCCATGACGTCGACGATGGCGGGCGCGCCGCCCTTGTACGGGACGTGCACGACGTCGATCTTGGCGTCTCTCTTGAGCAGTTCGGCGGCCATCTGCGCCAGGCTGCCCGGGCCATAGGAGGCAAAGGTGTAGCGGCCGGGGTGGGCGCGCGCGGCCTTGATGAAGTCGGGCAGGTTGTTGAAGGCCGAGCCGGGCGCGGCCACCAGGATGTTGGGCACGCTGACCGCTTGCGAGACCGGGATGAAGTCTTTCTTGGCGTCGTAGGGCAGCTTGCGCAGCACCGGGTTGATCGAGAAGGCGGACGCGTCATAGAGCACGGTGTAGCCGTCCGGCTTGGCGCGGGCCACGTAAGCGGCGCCGATGGAGCCGCTGGCGCCGCCCTTGTTCTCGATGACCACGCTCTGGCCGGCGACTTCACCCATGCCCTGGGCGATGATGCGGGCCGCATTGTCGGCGCCGCCGCCGGCGGAATACGGCACCACCACGGTGATGGGCTGGTCGGGATAGCCGGCGGCCTGGGCCGCGCCGAGCGCGCTGGACAGGCCGATGGCGGCGACCAGGGGACGCAGTGCGGCCAGGGCCGCGTGACGGGTTTTCTTCATGTGTGCTCCTCACGTCTCCCCTGCGGGGATGATGAATCGATCAAGGATCGTGGCGCGATCCGCCCGAGGTCAGACGGTCGCGATGGGGTTGACCGGCGCGCCCACCAGGCCGGGCACGTACATCGGTGCGGCGGTCAGGAAGAAGGCGTGGCGGCCATGCTGGCGCAACCATTGCGCCAGCGGGGTCAGGTGCCAGAGTTCGCCCAGCGGCAAACCCAGCTTGAAAAGGCATTGTTCGTGCAGCGGCAACAGCGGCCCGCTGCCGGTCTCCAGGTGATGGTTGCGCAATTCCACCGCGTGGTTGTCGGCGGCGATGGCGGCGATGCCGCTGTCCTTGATCCAGGCCAGCAATTGCGCGTCGGCGCCGTCCAGCACGCAGCAACTGGTCTTGAGGCGCTCCTGTTCATCGTCGCCCAGGGACAGCGCCAGATCGGCCAGACCCGTATGCAGGCACAGGATGTCGCCGGGCCGCACCTGCACGCCGTCGGCCTGCATCACGTCCATCAGGTCCTGGTGCGAGACCTTGCGGTGCGCGTCGCCGAAGCGGGCGCGCAGGTCGACCATGACGCCGCGCCCCTGGATGCCGTGCCGCGCCATGGGCGCGATGGACAGGTCCCGCGTGCCGGTGAAACCTTCGGCGCACGGTTCGCTGACGGTGAAGCCGTTGTAGCCGGTGGGCTGGGGCTGGCCGGTGCCATGGGCGTCGTACATCGACCCCACGTGGCCCAGGGCGTCCCACTGGGTGGAGTATTGCGGCGACAGGGTGACGCGGTCGTCACTGACCACGTCGGTGGCGCCGGGCACGTCGCGCGCCAGGGGATAGCGGTAGACCGGCACGCCGTTCTTTTCGGCGGGCTGGATCTGCGGGCCCTTGCGGCGGGGGTTGAGGATCGGCGCGCGCGGCACCGTCAACGGCAGGCTCAGGGAAAACGACAGGCCTTCCCGGATTTCCGCGACGGCCGCCAGGCGCGCCTGGCGGTCCAGGTGATTCAGGGTGCCGAGCTGGTCGTCTTCCCCGAAATCGCCCCAATTGGAGCCCTCGGGGCGTTGCAGATAGCGTGCGGGCATTCGGTTGTCTCCCCGTTCGTTGGCGGATGAGTCTTATTTTGTCGTGGCGGCTATTGCACCACCGACGACTGCAGCAATTGGCGGATTTCCGGCTCGCTGTATCCCAGGGTGGACAGAATTTTTTCGCTGTGTTCGCCCAGCCCCGGCGCGCCCCGCCCGACCGCCTGGCTGGCGGCCGGGGTATCGGCGGCGGCGCCAAAGTGGGCCCACTGCGCCAGGCCCAGGTAATCGCCAGCCTGCGGGTTGTGATAAGGCCGCATGAGCCCCATGGCCTCGACCTGGGGATGGTCGAACATGTCCTCGACCGGGCGCACCTCGGCGCAAGGCACACTCTGGCCGAAGCGCTCGGCCCATTCGCGCGCCGAGGCGCGCGCCAGCGCCTGACGCACCAGCGGCACCAGCACCGCGGCCTGGGCGGCGCGCTTCTTCACGCTGTCGTAGTCGGGGTGCTCGGCCAGTTCGGGCAGGTCGAGGTGGCCGCACAGCGCGCGCCAGAAGTGCGGCGTGTTGGCCGACAGGTACAGGTAGCCGTCGCGGGTGGGATGGATGCCGGTGATGCCGCCCGAGCGCATGTCGCGCTCGATATGGCGCGGTTCGCCATCGGCCCAGACCAGGCGGGCCGACTGCATCGCCAGGGCGCTGCCCAGCAGCGACACTTCGATCGCCTGGCCGCGCCCGGTCTTCTCGCGCCGGTAGAGGGCCGCCGCCACGCTGTTGGAGATCAGCGCGGCGCCGTAGTAGTCGACCACCGAGCCGTACAGCACCTCGGGCGGGCCGTCGGCCTTGGCCTGGGCGGCGCACATGCCGGTCATCGATTGCAGCACCTGGTCGTAGCCGGCGTGGCGCGCCATCGGGCCGACCGCCCCATAGCCGGTCATGGCGCAATAGACCAGGCGCGGGTTGACCGCCGACAGCGTGGTGAAGTCGATGCGCAGGCGCTCGGGCACGCCCGGCCGGAAGTTGTGGATCAGCACGTCGGCCTCGCGCACCAGCCGCAGCAGGATCTCGTGGCCGGCGGCTTCCTTCAGGTTCAGGCACAGGCCGCGCTTGTTGCGGTTGATGCCCAGGAAGGCGCGGCTTTCGCTGGCCAGCGTCGACGGGTACTTGCGCAGGTTGTCGCCTTCGGGCGGCTCCACCTTGATGACGTCGGCGCCCAGATCGCCCAGCAGGGCGCAGCCATAGGGGCCGGCGATGTAGGCGCTCAGGTCCAGGACCTTGATGCCGGCCAGCGGCAGGTCGGCGGGGGATTCTTGTTGCATTGCGGATTCACTCAAAATCGGTAGCGCGGCCGCGTCAGGCGGCGCGGCCGGCGGCCAGCAGCACGTCCTGGGCGCGCCGCACGAAGGGGGCGTCGATCATCTTGCCGTCCAGCACGAAGGCGCCGACGCCGTCATGCTCGCGGCTGGCGGACACGATGCGCTCGGCCTGGGCGATCTCGTCCGCGCTGAAGCCGAACACGTCGTTGGCGATGGCGATCTGGCTGGGATGCACGCAGGACTTGCCCAGGAACCCGAGCGAACGCGCCAGTTGCGCCTCGGCCCGAAAGCCCTCGGCATCGCGCACGCGGGCATAGGCCGCGTCCATGACGTACTTGCCGGCACAGCCGGCGGCCAGGCGCAGGGACAGCATCACCGCGCGCAGCGTGTCGGGCTGGTAGCGCTCGATGCCGAGCGGCTCGAACAGGTCGGCCAGGCCCAGTTGCAGGCCGGCAACGCGCGGATGGGCCGCCGCCAGTTGCGCGGCGTCGGCCAGCGCCCGCGGCGTTTCGACGGTGACCAGGAATTCACCGGCGAAACCGGCGTCCGTGGCGTCGTCGATCGCGGCGCGCAGCGCGGCGGCGCTTTCGACCTTGGGCAGGTTCAGCACGTCGATCGGCAGGCCGGGCAGCGCGGCCAGGTCGGCGGCAAAGTCGGGCGTATCGGCGGCGTTGACGCGGACGATAATTTTCTTGGGATGTTGCTCATGGACGGCGGCGAACGCGGGGGCGGCCAGCCAGGCCGCCAAGGCGGTGCGGGCTTCCTGCTTGCGGGCCGGCGCAACCGCATCCTCCAGGTCGAACGACAGCGCATCGGCCTCGCTCGCCATGGCCTTGTCGAACAGTTCCGGGCGCGATGCCGGCACGAAAAGCTTGCTTCTCATTGATGTCTCCTGGCCGCATTGTGGTCCGGGAAACGACTGGCCGGGGACAGGCAAATTACGATAAGACGATAGAATATCTATCATCATGAACACTGACTTCCTGCACACGCTGGCCGCCGTGGCGCGCCATGGCTCCATGGCCGAGGCCGCCCGCCGCCTGGGCCTGACCCATGGCGCGGTGGCGCAACAGATCCGCAAGCTGGAACAGGAACTGGGCGTGGCGCTGGTGGCGCGCGCCGGCCGCACCGTGCACCTGACGGCCAAGGCGACCGAACTGATCGTGCCGATGCGCGAGGTGCTGGAGCGGATCGAAAAGATCCGCTACCTGGCCCGGTCCGACGAAATGATGGGCGAGCTGAAACTGGGGGCCGGCAACACCGCCCTGAACTCGATGGTGCCAGCCATCCTGGAACAACTGGTGCGGCGCCATCCGCTGATCAACGTGGAAATCCAGCCCGGCCACTCGGCGCGTTTCTATCCCGCCATCGAGAGCGGCGAACTGGACGCCGCGATCGCCCTGGAAGCGCCCTACCCTTTGTCCAAGAGCCTGGGCTGGCAGTTGCTGCGCGAAGAACCGTATGTGCTGGCGGCGGCGCCGCGCCATGCCGGGCGCCACCCGCACAGCCTGCTGACAGCCGAGCCATTCATTCGCTACCAGCGCAGCGACTGGGGCGGACGCCACGTTGACGACTACCTGCGGCGCGTCGGCATCACGCCACGCGAACGCTTCGAGCTGAACGCCATCGAATCGATCGCGGTGATGGTCAGCCGCGATCTGGGGGTGGCGATTCTGCCGCGCGCCACCAATGGCGTGATCGAGCGCCTCGGCCTGCTGGCCCTGCCCCTGCCCGAACCCTGCGAGCCGCGCCGCTTCGGCCTGATCTGGTCGCGCGGGTCGCCACGGCTGGCGCTGATCCGCGCCTTTCGCGAGATCGCCGTGGTCGCGTACGCCAACGCCGGCGCCTGACCCCAGCCCCAAGGAGCAATCATGCACAAGGCCCTGTTGTCGATGTTGTCCGACCGCCCATTGACGGCGCTGCCAGCGGCGGCCGGCCGCGCCGTGCGCACCGGCTATCTCGGCCCGGCGGGTTCATGGACGCACCAGGCCTGCCTGGACCTGTTCGGGCCCGATGGCCTGGTGGCGCTGTCGCGCGACGAACTGTTCAGGGATTATCGGCACGGCGTGATCGAGCGCGCATGCGTTCCCGTGACCACGTCGGTGGTGGGCGCGACGCCGTACCTGGACGCGGTGCTGGACCTGCCCGAGGTGACGGTGGTGGCCGAGTATCCCAAGATGCTGAGCTACAGCCTGCTGGCCAAACCAGGCGCGCGGCTGGCCGACATCACGGAGGTGCTGGCCCACCCGGTGGCGTTCGAAGAGGTCAAGCCTTGGATCGAGCGCGAGATGCCTGGGGTCAGGCGCACCGAAGCCACGGGTGGCGGCGCCGCCGCCAAGGCGGTGGCGGACAGCCCGGGCCACCACAAGGCATCGTTCGGGCCGCGCATCGGCGCCTCGATCCATGCGCTGGAGCCGCTGGTGGACGGCATCGAGTTCGGGCCGCACAACGTGACCCGCTGGTGGGTGCTGGGCCGCGCCCTGCCGGCGCCAACGGGGCGCGACAAGACCTCGCTGCGGGTCGATGCGTCCGACGACACGTTCAACGGCACACTGGCGGCACTGATCACCGCCAAGGTCCCGGTGCTGACCATTTACGAGCGGCCCAGCGGGAAGACGCTGGACACCCATCGCTACCTGGTCGAGGTGGCGGGCCACGCCCGGCAGGAGCCGCTGGCGTCGGTGCTGGCGGCGCAGCCCAGCATACGCGTGCTGGGCTCCTACCCGCGCCAGGCCTCGCCGCGGTAACAGACTTGCGCCAGCCTCAATACTGATACCGCATCGTCAACGTGGCACTACGCCCCGCCGCCCACGCGCCCTGGCTGTAGAAGCCGATCTGCGAGTAGTACTTGCGGTCCATCAGGTTGTTGACGTTCAACTGCGCCGACAGGCTCTTGTCGAATTGGTAGCGCGCCATCAGGTTGACCAGCGCATAGCTGCCCTGCCCCACGCGCTCCTCGCCATTGGGGCCGTTGGCGATCTTGTAGACGTGGCTCTGCCAATTGACGCCGCCGCCCACCGTCAACCGGTTCCAGTCGCCCGGCAATCGGTAGGTGGTGAACAAGCGCACCAGGCTGCGGGGCTGGTCGGTCTGGATGGGGCTGCCGTCGCCATCGCGCGCGGTCCAGTGCGACCACCCCGCCGCCACGTTCCAGCCGGGCGAGACTTCCCCCGACACTTCCAGGTCGAAGCCCCGGCTGCGCGTGCCATTGGCGGCGCGCGAGGCCTGGTTGAGCGTGCCGGGCACCAGATAGCCGACGTCGTCCTGCGCCAGATTGTCCTGGTTGATCTGGAATACCGCCGCCGAGGCATTCAGGCGACCTTCGAGGAATTCACCCTTGATGCCGGCCTCGTAGGCCTTGCCTTCCAGCGGATCGAGCCAGTTGCCGTTGCGGTCCTGCTTGTCTTGCGGGTTGAAGATGCCGGTATAGCTGACGTACGCCGTGTAGTTCTCGTTGATGTCGTACAGCAGGCCGGCGTACGGCACGAAGGCGTCCTTGTCGAACGCCTGCCGGCTGCTGCCACCCCACCCTACCGCATCCGTCTTCCACGTGCTGTAGCGGCCGCCGACGATCAGCTTGAGCGGGTCCGCCAGGCTGAAGCGCAGCGCGCCGTACCAGCCGGCCTGCTTGGTGGTGTAGCGGCTGGCCAGGGTGGACGTGTCGCTCCATTGCGGTTCGGGGTACGAGCCGTCCCACTCCAGGAAGTTGCCCACGCCCGCCGGCGACACCGCGCCGCGATTGCGGAACTCGGCGTACTGGCGCGTGAAGCTGGCGCCGACCACGGCTTCGTGCTGGCGGCCGAACAGGCTGAACGGACCGGATGCCTTGAGATCCAGGCTGTTCTGCTTGCGGTCGCCGTAGTAGCGCTGGGCCGAGGCGCCCATGCCCAGGCCGGTGTTTCGGTCGGGCCAGCCGGTCAGGTAGAGCAGCTTGCCGTCCATTTCGTGCTTGGAGTGCGAGCCGACGGCCTGCAGGCGCCAGCCGTTGTCGAAGCGATGTTCGAGGCTGGCGAAGGCGCCTTCGGTGGTGCTGGCCCACTTGGTCCAGTCGGCGCCGGTGTTGAGCGACCGCTTCCAATCGGTGCGGCCGCCGTCGGCGTACCACAGTGGAAAGCCGCCCCAACTGCTGCGCTGCGGTTCGTTGTCCTGGTAGTTGAAGCCGAGGCTCAGCGTGGTGTTCGCGGTCAGGTCGGCGTCGACGACGCCGTAGAAAACCTTCTTGCGGTTCTGGTAGCCGTCAAGGTACGAGTGATTGTCCTGGTAGGCCGAGACGATGCGGCCGCGCACGCTGCCGCTGGCGTTCAGCGGCGAGGACAGGTCGGCGGTGGCGCGGTAGGTGTCCCAGGTGCCTGCGCTGACGCTCAGGTCGGCGGTGAATTCGCGGCTGGTGGCGTGCTTGCGCACCAGATTCACCGAGGCCGAGGGGTTGCCAGTGCCGGTCAACAGGCCAGTGGCGCCGCGCACGACTTCGACGCGGTCGTAGATGATGGGGTCGATCGACGACTCGCCCGCCGAATAGCCGGTCTCGAAGCTGGTGGGAATGCCGTCGTACAGGTAATTGGTGATGGCGAAGCCGCGCGAGTTGAAGGTGTAGCGCTCGCTGTCGTAGTTCGACACCGAGATGCCGGGGGTGTTGGCGAGAATGTCGGTCAGCGAGCGCATGTCCTGGTCTTCGATGCGCTGACGCGTGACCACGGTGACTGACTGCGGGGTTTCGCGCAACGTCAGCGGCAGGCCGGTGCTGGCGGCGGTGGCGCGCGGAGTATAGGAACCGGTGCCCTCGGTGGTGGTGGGGTCGCCATCGGCCTGGACCTGCACGGCGGGCAAAGTAGCGACGCCGCCGTTCTGCTGCGCCATGGCCGCGCCACTGGTCAGCGCCATCAATACCAGGCAGGTGGTGCGCCGCAGGGCAACGTGGGGACGAATGGCGGGACGGATACCGATGGGCCGCGGGTCTTGCATAACGGGTTTCCTTGCTAAAAGGGTTAGAAATAATTAGCAAGCGAGTGTAATGCGAACTCTTCTCATGTGCGTTTGTGTTGCGAATACGCACATAGGTATTTCCCTTATGGCGGCAAGCCTTGCACCGCGCCTCGGACCGTGCCACGCGCCCGCGACGGGCGTTGCCGCCCGCCCCGGCCTGGAGTCCGCGTGCCCAACGGAATTTTTCCGATACAATAAAAACGATTCTCAATCTCGAAATTCAGCCTTCCTTTCCTCCCTTTTCTCCATGACTGCCCGCCTGGCGCCAGATCACGATCACGTGTGCGCACTCTATGCGGACCATCACCATTGGCTGGTGACCTGGTTGCGACGAAAGCTGGGCTGCGGCTTCGATGCCGCCGACATCGCGCACGACACCTTCCACCGCCTGCTGGTCCAACCCGAGCGCGCCCGCGCCCTGCATGAGCCACGCGCCTACCTGACGACACTGGCGCACGGGCTGGCGGTGGACCACATCCGCCGCCGCCGGCTGGAACGTGCCTACCTCGACGAAATCGCCCTGCTGCCTGAGGAACATGCGCCGTCTCCCGAAACGCGCGCGCTGCTGTTCGAAGCGCTCGTGCGCATCGACCGCATGCTGGACGGGCTGAACGCCAAGGCGAAAGCGGCTTTCCTGATGTCGCGGCTGGACGGCATGACGTATCCCGACATTGCCGCGGCGCTGCGCGTGTCGCTCAGCTCAGTGGAAAAGTACATGGCCACCGCCATCCGTCACTGCTACGAGCTGCGCTATGGCTGACCGCGCCATCGTGCTGGAACGCGCCATTTCCTTCGCCGTGCGGCTCAATTCAGGCAACGCCGGCGCGGCCGACCACGACGCCTGTCGGCGCTGGCGCGAAGCCGATGCCGAACACGAGCGCGTCTGGCGGCAATTGCAAGCCATCGAGACGGATCTGCGGACAGTATCGGAATCGCCCGCGGGACCGGCCGCCGCGTCGGCCCTGCGCGCAGCGCCCAGTCAGCGGCGGCGCCAGGTGCTGGCCATGCTGGGCCTGGGCGCGGCGGGCGCGGGGCTGACGCTGGCGTGGCGCGACGGCGCATGGGAACGCTATGCCGCCGATTACCGCAGCGGGGTGGGCGAGCGCCGCCGCTACGCGCTGGCCGATGGCGCCGAACTGTGGCTGAACACCGATTCCGCGGTGCGGGCCGACCCCGGCGGCTTGCGGCTGACCCTGCTGGCGGGCGAAATGCGCATGGACACCGGCGCGAATGCGACCTGGGAAGTGCGCACGCGGCAAGCCTGCTTCAGCGGCACGCGCGCGCGGTTCCTGCTGCGCCAGTTGGACAATGCCACCTTGCTGGAATTGCTGGGCGGCGAACTACGCATCGCGCCTGTACGCGGCATCGAAACGCTGGCCGAACCCGGCGGCCGCTATCGTGTGAGCGACCATGCTGTGGGGCGGCAGCCGGCCGCGCCATTCGACGCCGACGGCTGGGCCAAGGGCGTGCTGACGGTGCGCGGCATGCGGCTGGCGGACTTCCTGCAAGAACTATCCCGGTACCAACACGGCTGGATCAGTTGTGATCCGGCCGTGGCCGACCTGCGCGTGTCCGGCGTCTTTCTCTTGGATGACCTGCCCGGCGCGCTGGACACCCTGGCGCGCGCGCTGCCCATGCGGGTCCAGCGCTACACCGGACTGTGGACCCGCGTGCTGCCCGCCTGACCGGCGTTACAAATTTCCCGCACTGCGCATTACGGGTTTCGGCGACCTCGCTCGACATAGGGAATGACAACCCCAGTTTGAACCAGGATCGCACCCGCCATGTCCCGCCCTGTCCGCTTCATACCCTATCGCCTGTTCCGCCTTCTGCCGCTGTGCGCGGCGCTGGCTTTCGCCCCCACCCTGCACGCCCAATCCGCCTCCATGGCGTTCGAACAGGCGGCCGCGCCGCTCGATGCCGCCCTGAACCAATACGCCGCCACCGCCCGGGTAACGCTCTCGTTCGACCCGTCGCTCACGGCCGGGCGCCAGGCCCCGGCGCTGCGTGGCACGTATTCGGTAGCGGACGGGTTCGCGGCCTTGCTGGCCGGCAGCGGCCTGATCGCGCAACAGACTGGAGAACGCCACTTCATCATCCGCCCGGCCGCCCCATCGGTCAGCACCCTGTCGGCCGTCACCGTGACGGCCGATGCAACCGCGGACCGCTACAACCCGCCCACCACCGTGGGCTCGAAATCGGCCGTGACGCAACGGCAGATTCCCCAATCCGTCAGCGTCGTCACTCAGGAACGCATACGCCAACAGGCGATGCAGACGCTGGACGACGCCATGCGTAATACCGCCGGCGTCACGGTCGAACGCCGCGACAACAGCCGTTCGATCTTCCATTCGCGCGGCTTCGACATGACCTCTTACCAGGTCGACGGCATCCCCACGCAATACGACTGGCGCATGCTGTCCTCGAGCGACCTGGCGGTATATGACCGCGTCGAAGTGCTCAAGGGTCCGGCCGGCCTGTACAACGGCGCGGGCGGGCTCGGCGGGGCCATCAACCTGGTGCACAAGCGGCCGGAGAAGGCCTTCGGATTCGAGGGCAGCGTGTCGGCGGGCTCCTGGGACAACTACCGCTCGCAGGTGGACCTGACCGGCGGACTGAACGCCGACGGCTCGCTGCGCGGACGGCTGGTCGGGGTCTACCAGGACCGCCGCTTCTTCTACGACAAGACCAACGAGAAGCATTCGGTGCTGTACGGCGCGCTGGCCTACGACTTCACGCCCGCCACTACCCTGACCGTGGGCGCCAGCAGCCAGAAGCGCGACATCCATGCATCGATGTGGTCGCTGCCGGCCACCATGACGGTGGGCGCCAACGGCCAGCCCAGTTTCGCGCTGGCCGACATCAAGCGCTCGACCTTCATCGGCGCCGACTGGAACCGCGACCAATTCACCACCACCGAGGCCTTCGCCGACCTGGAACACCACATGGCCAGCGGCTGGACCGCCAAGCTGTCGGGGCGCTATGCCGAGAACAAACTCGACCGCGAACAGGCCTATGGCTGGGGCCCGGCCAATACCGCGAATGACCTGATCCAGCTGATGTCGGCCAAGGGCCCGACGCGGCAGACGCAATCCTCCTACGACGCCTATGCCGACGGCCCGTTCCAGCTTTTTGGCCGCACGCACAACCTGACGCTGGGCGCCAACTACACCGATTCCCGCTTCGACAGCGAGTGGAGCTACCCCACGCCCGCCTGGGCGCCGCGCATCGACATCACCCAGCCGCGCTCCGACTTCGACCGCCTTGACTATGCCTTCAACAACAGCACGCACGCGCGCACCAAGCAATGGGGCCTGTATTCCAGCCTGCGTCTGCGCCTGGCCGATCCGCTGACGCTGGTGGCCGGCGGCCGCTACAGTTGGTGGGACCTGACCTCCACCCAGCGCACCGTGTCCACCGAGAAAAAGCAGGATGCGAGGTTCAATGGCAAGTTCACGCCGAACCTGGGCCTGATCTACGACCTGAACGACACCTACTCGGTCTACACCAGCTATTCCGAGATCTTCTCGCCGCAGAACGGCTACTCGACGGCGGACGGCAACATGCTCAAGCCACTGGAGGGCAAGCAGGTCGAGGCCGGCATCAAGGGCGAATACCTGGATGGCGCGTTGAACGCCTCGTTCGCGGTATTCGAGATCCGCGACCAGAATCGCGCCACGCTGGCCGCCAACTCCACGACCCAGTACACGGCCAACGGCAAGACGCGCAACCGCGGCTTCGAACTCCAGGTCAATGGTCAACTGCGTCCGGGCTGGAATGTCTATGCCGGCTACACCTGGCTGCAGGCGCGGGTGGACCAGAGCGCTTCGTACGATTCGAACGTGACCGCCATCGCGCCGCGCCACTTGCTGCGCCTCTGGACCGACTATCGCCTGCCGGGCGACTGGCATCGCTACACGGTCGGCGGCGGTGTCAACGTGCAAAGCGGCACGTATGTAGCGCTGCCCCAATACAACGGCGCGCGGCTCGAACAAGGCGGTTTCGCCACCGTGGACCTGAAGTTCGGCTACGAGATCAGCCGCAACCTGAATGTGGCGCTCAACATCACCAACCTGTTCGACCGCAAGTACTACGCCACCATCAGCTCGCCACGCTCGCAAAACGTCTTCGGCGAGCCGCAGGCCTTCCTGCTGACCCTGAACGCGAAGTACTGAGGGCGCGATGGCAGGCGCGGCGCGCCCGTTCTGGGTCCGCGTGCACCGCTGGGCGGGGCTGGCGACCGCCCTGTTCCTGTGCGTGGCCGGCCTGACCGGCAGCATCCTGGCCTTCAAGGAAGAGCTGGATGCGTGGCTCAACCCGCAGTGGTTCCTGGCGCCCGGCGACGGGCGCGTCATGCTGGACCCGTTCGCGCTGCGCGAATCGGTGCGCCAGCAACTGCCCTGGGCCGTCGTCGACCAGGTGCCGCTGCGGCGCGAGGCCGACCGCGCGGTAGTCTTCCGGCTGTCGCCACAACGGGATGCGGCCAGCGGCCGCGCGCTGCCGCTGGCCGCCACCCATGCCTTCGCCGACCCCTACAGCGGCAAGGTGCTGGGCTGGCGCAACGAGGGGGTGGCATCGCTGGCGCGCGAGAACCTGCTGCCCTTCATCTACCGCCTGCATCTGGACCTGACGCTGCCAGGCATCTGGGGGCGGCTGCTGTACGGCGTGGTGGCGCTGGTCTGGACGCTGGATTGCTTCGTGGGCTTCTACCTGACGCTGCCGGCGCCGGGCGCGCGGCGCCAGGGTTTCTGGCGCGGCTGGAGGCCCGCCTGGCTGCTCAAGCGCGGCGCCTCGACGGCGCGCCGCACCCTGGACCTGCACCGCGCCTTCGGCCTGTGGCTATGGGCGCTGCTGCTGGTGTATGCCTGGTCCAGCGTCATGTTCAACTTGCGCGACCAGGTCTACCAGCCGGTCATGTCGACCATCATGCCCTTCGACACGTCCTGGCGCGGCGCGCCCGCGCGGCCGGCTCCGCTGGCGACGCCGGCGCTGCAGGGGCCGGCGGCGCTGGCGGCCGCGCGCCGCGCCATGGCCGACCTGGCGCGCGAACGCGGCTTCACCGTGGACGGCGAGGAAATGCTGATGCTGGACCGCCGCCGCGGCCTCTACGGCTATCTGGTGCACAGCGATGCCGACCTGCGCCGCCACGTTGGCAACACGGCCATCCTGATCGACGCCGACAGCGGCGAACGCCGCGGCGTCTACCTGCCGACGCGGGGCGCGTGGGGCGACACCTTCAGCAACTGGCTGGGGGCACTGCACATGGCCCATGTGTTCGGGCTGCCTTACCGGATCTTCGCCTGCCTGCTGGGGCTGGTGGTGGTGATGCTGTCGGTGACGGGTATCCTGGTGTGGCGCCGCAAGCAACTGGGGCGGAAACTGGCGAAATCGCGGCGGCCCCACTGAGCGAATTCGCGGGCGCCAGGGCGCGGCCCGTTACTTGCCCTTGGGGCGTTCGACGATCGTGCAACAGCATTGCGAAAACCCTCTTCGAAGATGATGGAGGAATCCACGATCGTCACATGGCCCCCTTCACACGCCTCGATTCGGGTTCTGCATCCCGGCCGCTCGACGTCCGGCTGCTCCTGCATGTTGATGAAGCGAATCGAGGGGCATGCTTTCAATAGCGCGCCGGCGAATTCAGCCTCATCCACTGAAGTCATGAATAAGCACTGTTGAACCATTCTGGTGTCAGCCAAGGATCGCCCTATTCCGGTTGCGCGATACGTGCGCCTGCGCCAGGGTCACCGGCATGGACCCTGCCCTCACCGATCCACCGATTTCATGTCGCAGGTCGTCTCCTGCACGTCGCACAGTCCCCGGAACCACGCCCGCCCCGCCAGTTGCTCGCCCTTGGCGCGCTCGACGATCTCGTCCTGCGGCGAGCGCTTGCGGTCCACCAGGTAATCCAGCAGCACCCAGGCCTCGTGGCAGGCGCGGATGCCCTGGATCTTGCCCATTTCGGTCAGCCAGTCGCTGCCCAGGTCCACCAGCCGCTGGCTGGCGGCGTCGGGCCTGGCATAGCCGCGCGCGGACTGGATGCCGACCCGCGCATCGTCCGTGAGGATCCAGCCTTCGCCCTTGTAAAGCTTGCGCGGCGCACGCTCCGGATATTCGTCCTCGTTGTAAGCGTCGCTGGCGTTGGCGATCCTGAGCCAGCCGTCCTTCGCTTCCTTCACGTCGAAGGTGACGCTGTAGGAATACTCCGGCTCGCCGGCGGCGGGCCTGGTGGGGATCTGGCCCAGGGCCTTGGCGCTGGCGGACGGCGCGTCGCGCACGGTGATCGACGGCTTGTCGTAGTTGGCCCAGGCGCTGAAGGCGCAGGTGGTCGCGCCCGCGGGGGCTTCGGCTTGGGCAGGGGCGGCGATGACCGGCGGCGCGGCCAGCAGCGCCAGCGTCAGCGCGGCGATCGAAGCGGTCAGACGGGGACGAATGTGCATGCAAACTCCAAAGCGTCGACGATCCGGGCCCGGCCGGCCCTCAAAATCCCGCAAGCCGGATTGCTATCCAACTGACGGGCGGCGGTCCACCGGCGGGGTGTTTCTGTTAATCGGGCAATTGCGCGACTGTATCAAACCCGCCGCCGGCGGCCGCTTCAGCGGAACCGCAGGTGCCGGCGCTGCAGCTCCGCCACCGTCCGGCACCCCATCAGCTTCATCGCGCGCTCGATCTCCACGCGCATCTGCTCCAGCGCCCGTTCCACGCCGGGCCGCCCGGCGGCGGCCAGCGGGAACAGGTAGTAGCGGCCCAGTCCCACCGCCTTGGCGCCCAGCGCCAGCGCCTTGAGCACGTGCGTGCCGCGCTGCACGCCGCCGTCCATCATCACGTCGATGCGGTCGCCGACGGCGTCGACGATCTCGGCGAGCTGGTCGAAGGCGCTGCGCGAGCCGTCGAGCTGGCGGCCGCCGTGGTTGGACAGCACGATGCCGGTGCAGCCGATGTCGACGGCGCGTTGGGCGTCTTCGACCGACATGATGCCCTTCAGGCAGAACTGGCCGCCCCACTCGCGCACCATGGCGGCGACGTCGTCCCAGGTCATGGCGGGGTCGAGCATCTCGGTGAAATAACGGCTGATGGACATGGCGCCGCCGCCCATGTCGACGTGGCCGTCGAGCTGCGGCAGGCGGAAGCGCTCGTGGGTGGCGTAGTTGATGGCCCAGGCCGGCTTGATGGCGAACTGGGCGATGCCGGCCAGGTTCAGGCGGAACGGGATGGCAAAGCCCGTGCGCTTGTCGCGCTCGCGGTTGCCGCCGGTGATGCTGTCGACCGTCAGCATCATGACCTGCACGCCGGCGGCCTTGGCGCGCGCCATCATGTCGCGGTTCAGGCCGCGGTCCTTGTGGAAGTAGAACTGGTAGACCTGCGGGCCGCCGCTGATCTGGCGCGCCTCTTCCAGGCTGACGGTGCCCAGCGACGAAACCCCGAACATGGTGCCGAACTTGCCGGCGGCGGCGGCCACGGCGCGTTCGCCGTCGTGATGGAACAGGCGTTGCAGCGCGGTGGGCGAGCAATAGACCGGCATGGCCAGCTTCTGGCCCATGACGGTGACGGACATGTCCACATCCGCCACGCCGCGCAGCACGTCGGGCACCAGGTCGCAGGCCTCGAAGGCCTCGGTGTTGCGGCGGTAGGTGGTCTCATCGTCGGCGGCGCCGTCGATGTAGTTGAAGATCGGGCCGGGCAGCCGCTGGCGCGCCATGCGGCGAAAGTCGTGGAAATTCTGGCACTGGTTCAGGCGCATCGGGGGACCTTTGTCTACGCTGCACGGACTAGCGGAATGCCCCTTGCGACCCGGGCATGATGGGCCGAATTGTACCGGGGACGGCGGCGCGCCACGCATAACAGCTTTGCCATCCGGGTGGGGCCTGCCGCGGCGCGGAAATCCTAGACTGGCCGCACTACACAGCAGTCAAGGAGAAGGCGTTGCAGCCGCTGTTATCAAACCTGAAAGTACTCGACCTGAGCCGCGTGCTGGCCGGCCCCTGGGCCAGCCAGATCCTGGCCGACCTGGGCGCCGATGTCATCAAGGTCGAGCGGCCCGGCCAGGGCGATGACACCCGGTCCTGGGGACCGCCTTTCCTGAAGGACGAGCAGGGCCGCGACACGGCGGATGGCGCCTACTTCGTGGCCACCAACCGGGGCAAGCGCTCGATCACGCTCGACCTGCAGACGGCCGAGGGCCAGGCGCTGGTCAAGCAGCTGTGCCGCGACGCCGACGTGGTGCTGGAAAACTACAAGGTCGGCACGCTGGCGCGGCTGGGGCTGGACTATGCGTCGCTGTCGGCGATCAACCCGCGCCTGGTGTATTGCTCGGTGACGGGCTTCGGCCAGACCGGGCCGCGCGCGGCCGAGCCGGCCTACGACTTCCTGATCCAGGCCATGGGCGGACTGATGAGCGTGACCGGCGAGCGCGACGACCGCCCGGGCGGCGGGCCGCAGAAGGTGGGCGTGCCGATCGTCGACCTGACCACCGGCGTCTACGCGGCGCTGGGCATCGTGGCCGCCCTGCTGCGGCGCGCGCAGACCGGCCAGGGCGAGTACATCGACGTGGCCATGCTGGACGTGCAGGTGGGCCTCTTGGCCAACCAGGCCATGAACTTCCTGCTGGGCGGGCGGGTGCCGCGCCGCACCGGCACCGCGCACCCGAATATCCAGCCGCAGCGCACCTTTGCCTGCGCCGATGGCGACATCGTCATCGTGGTGGGCAACGACGCGCAGTTCGCCACCCTGTGCGAGGCGCTGGGCCAGCCCGGCCTGGCGCGCGATCCGCGCTATGTCAGCAACAGCCAGCGCGTGAAGAACCTGGACACGCTCGATCCGCTGCTGGACGCCATTTTCATCGGCGAGCCGCGCGCCCACTGGCTGGACCTGCTCAAGCGGGCCGGGGTGCCGGCCGGCTCGATCAACACGGTGCCCGAGGTGTTCGAGGACCCGCAGGTGCTGCACCGCGGCATGCTGCGGCGCCTGCCCCACCCTGCCGCCGGCGAGGTGCCGCAGGTGATGAACCCGCTGCGCTTCGGCCAATCGGCGCTGCGGGTGGACCGCGCGCCGGCGCTGCTGGGCCAGCACACCGACGAGGTGCTGGGCGAACTGGGACTGAGCGCGGCGCAGATCCAGGACTACCGCGACCGCAAGATCATCTGACCGGCCCCACAGACCGGACCACAAGGAGACACACCATGACCATGCCGGAAAACCTGGCCGGGCCCTACACCGCGCTGGACGTCAGCCTCGACGGCGGCGTCGCCTCCATCCTGCTGGCCAATCCCCCCGTCAACGCGCTCAGCACCGAGATGATGAACGAGCTGTCGTGGGTGCTGGACCGCATTTCCGAGACGCCCGAGGTGCGGGCGGTGGTGCTGTCGGGCCAGGGCAAGACCTTCTGCGCCGGCGCCGACCTGAAGAACCGCGCCGCCACCATCAAGGGGCCGGGCGACCTGCCGCAGCATTCGCGCCGCACGCGCGAGTGCTTCCATGCCATCCGCGAATGCGCCAAGCCGGTGGTGGGCGCCATCAACGGCGCGGCGCTGGGCGCGGGGCTGGCGATCGTGGCCTCGTGCGACATCCTGCTGGCGGCGTCCGACGCGGTGGTGGGCCTGCCGGAGATCAACGTCGGGCTGCTGGGCGGCGGCCGCCATGGCATGCGGCTGTTCGGCCATTCGCGGCTGCGGCGCATGATGCTGACCGGGCTGCGGGTGGACGGCAACGAGCTGTACCGGCTCGGCGTGGTCGAGGAAGCGCTGCCGGCGGACGCGCTGATGCCACGCGCGCTGGAACTGGCGCGCGAGCTGGCGTCCAAGAGCCCGCTGGCGACCATGCTGGCCAAGCAGACGCTCAACGCCATCGAGGACATGAGCCTGCGCGACGGCTATCGCTACGAGCAGGACATGACGGCGGCCATCGCCAAGACCGAGGACGCCATGGAGGCGCGCCGCGCCTTCCTGGAAAAGCGCGCGCCGGTGTTCCAGGGCCGTTAGCGGCACGGGCCCCGCGCATAACAGCTATTGCGGCGGCGCCGTAGGTGCAAGGCCCGGCGCTGCCTACACTTCGCAAAAAAGACAAGGAGACGACATGACGAGCGCGTTGGACGGCGTGAAGGTGCTGGACCTGAGCCGGGTGTTTTCGGGGCCGTGGGCGGCGCAGATGCTGGCCGACTTCGGCGCCGACGTGATCAAGGTCGAGCGCCCCGGGCGCGGCGACGACGTGCGCCACCAGGGCTATCCGCTGCCTGGCCGCGACGGCGCGCCGAGCCCGCAGACCTCGTCGTTCGTGGCCATGAACCGGGGCAAGAAGTCGCTGACCATCGACATCTCCCGGCCCGAGGGCCAGGCGCTGGTGCGGCGGCTGGCGCAGCAGGCCGACATCCTCATCGAGAACTTCAAGGCCGGCGACCTGCGCCGCTACGGGCTGGACTACGCCGCGCTGGCGGCGCTCAATCCGCGCCTGGTGTATTGCTCGATCACCGGCTTCGGCCAGAGCGGGCCCTACAGCCACCTGCCGGGCTATGACCCGATCTTCCAGTCCATGAGCGGACTGATGAGCGTGACCGGTGTGCCCGACGGCGAGCCGGGCGCGGGGCCGGTCAAGGCGGGCTACTCGGTGTCGGACCTGACGGCGGGCTTCTACGCGGTGTGCGCCATCCTGGCGGCGCTGCGGCACCGCGACCAGGTGTCGGGCGCGGGCCAGCACATCGATCTGGCGCTGCTGGACGCGCAGATCGCGGCGCTGTCGCACATCGGCATGAACTACCTGGCCAGCGGCCAGTTGCCGGCGCGCATGGGATCGGCCTCGCAGATCACCGCGCCGTTCCGCGCCTTCGAATGCCGGGACGGCCACCTGATGGTGGCGGTGGGCAATGACTCGCAGTTCCGCGCCTTCTGCGAGGTGATCGGGCTGCCCGAGCTGGGGCGCGATGCGCGCTTCGATACCAACCCGAAGCGCGCCGCCGCGCAGCCCGAACTGTCGCGGCTGATCGAGCCGGCGCTTCGCGCCCGCGGCGTGCAGGACTGGAACCAGGCGCTGGCGGCGGCCAACGTGCCTTGCGGACCGATCTACACCATGGACCAGGTGTTCGAGGACCCGCAGGTGCGCCACCGCGAGATGCTGGGCAGCGTCGAGCATCCACAATTGGGCGCGCTGCCAGTCATCCGCAACCCGATCCATTTTTCCAGCACGCCGATCACGGGCGGCCTGCCGCCGCCCCTGTTGGGCGAGCACACGGCCGAGATCCTGCGCGCCGAACTGGGGCTGTCCGACGACGAGATCGCCCGGCTGCAGGCGGAGGGCATCGTATGAACGGCGTCGACCATGACCTGATCGAAGAGATCCGCGACAGCGCGCGCGACTTCCTGCAACGGCGCGACCAGCGCCAGCGCAAGCGCGCCGAGGCGCCGCCGGACCGCGCCTATTGGCGCGAGATCGCCGAGGTCGGCTGGCTCGGCATGAGCGTGCCCGAGGCGCTGGGCGGCCTGGGCCTGGGCTGGCGGGCGATGGCGGCGGTGCTGGAGGAAGCCGGCCGCGCGCAGTTGCCGGAGCCGCTGGGCGCCGCCGGCGTGCTGCCGGCCGCGCTGCTGGCGCGGATCGCGCCGGTCGATGCGGCGCGGCGCGATGCGCTGCTGCAGGCTGTGTGCGGCGGCGAAACGCTGCTCGGGCTGGCCTGGCAGGAAACCGAGGGCCAACTGGAGGCCGGCGAGGCCGCCACGGCCTTCGGCGTCAGCGTGATCGAACGCGAGGGCGCGTATGTGCTCAATGGCGAGAAGCGCCACGTGGTGCCGGGGGCCGGTGTCGATGGCTGGCTGGTCACGGCCGATGGCGAGCGCGGCACCGCCCTGTTCTACGTCGCGGCCGGCACGCCGGGCGTGACCGCGCAGGTCCACGCGCGCGCCGACGGCGCCGCCGCCTGCCACCTGGCGATCGAATCGGCCGTGGTGCCGGCGCACGCGCTGCTGGCGCGCAACGGCGTGCTGGACGCGGTCGACGAGGCGCTGGACCTGGGCCGCCTGATGCAGTCGGCGGAACTGGTGGGCGTGGCGCGGCAGGTGTTGGCCGATTCGGTGGCCTACCTGAACACGCGCCAGCAGTTCGGCCGGCCGCTGGCGTCGTTCCAGGTCTTGCAGCACCGGCTGGTGGATGCCGCCATGCAGGTCGAGCTGGCATCCAACAGCCTGCTGGACGCGCTCGATACGCTGGCCGCGCAACCGGACGACGCCACCCTGCGCAAGACGCTGGCCAGCCGCGCCAAGGCCCGCGCCGCGCGCGCCGGTCTGGAGGCGGCACGGCTGGCGATCCAACTGCACGGCGCCATCGGCTACACCGAGGAATGCGACGTCAGCCTGTATTTCCGCAGCGCGCTGCACCTGGCCGCCTGGCTGGGCAATGCCGCCGCCCATCGCCAGCGCTACGGCGCGCTGGCCGCGCTGCCCGCGCCCGGCGCCGATGACGACGACGCCGCGCCCATCACGGATTTCCCGCGCGAGGCCGACTGGAATGGCATGCCGGAAGCCGACTTCCGCCGGCTGGTGCGCGGCTTCTTCCGCGCCCACTACCCCGAGCATCTGCGCCACGTGCCGTGGCGGCTGCATTGGGACGAGATCAAGGACTGGTATTTCACGCTGTCGCGCCAGGGCTGGATCGCGCCGTCGTGGCCGCGCGAGCACGGCGGCATGGCGCTGTCGCCGGCGCGCCAGATCGCCTTCATCGAGGAAGCCGAACGCCACGGCGTGGCGCGCGCGCCGGACCAGGGGCTGGTGATGCTGGGGCCGATCCTGATCCGCCACGGCACCGAGGAGCAGCGCGCGCGCTTCCTGCCGGGCATCCTGTCGGGCGAGGCGGTGTGGGCGCAGGGCTATTCGGAGCCGAACGCCGGCTCGGACCTGGCTTCACTGCGCTGCGAGGCGCTGGTGGACGGCGATGACCTGATCGTGAGCGGCCAGAAGACGTGGTCGACGCTGGCGCAGGACGCGACCCACATGTTCATGCTGGTGCGCACCGACAAGACCGTCAAGAAGCAGGCCGGCATCAGCTTCCTGCTGGTGGACCTGGACAGCCCGGGCGTGAGCCGCCGGCCCATCCGCACGCTGTCGGGGCACGAGGAATTCTGCGAGGTGTTCTTCGACCAGGTGCGCGTGCCACGCGCCAACCTGGTGGGCGAGCTGAACGCCGGCTGGGGCATCGCCAAGGCGCTGCTGGGCTTCGAGCGCCTGTTCAGCGGCAGCCCCAAGCACGCCAACCATGCCCTGCAGCAGATCTTCAGCATCGCGCGCCAGCGCGGCCTGCTGGCCGACCCGGCATTCGCCGACCGGCTGGCCGAACTGCGGCTGGACGCGGCCGACCTGACCGCCATGTACAGCGTTTTCGCCGAGCAGGCCAAGGCCGGCCGGCCGCTGCCGCCCGAGCTGTCGCTGCTGAAGGTGTGGGCCACCGAGACGCACGAGCGGCTGGGCGCCCTGCTGATCCAGATCGCCGAGGAATACGGCGGCGCGGCCATGCGGCTGGGCTATGGCAACGGTCAGGTGCACGCGCTGGCGCCGTACGTCAACGCGCTGGCGGCAACCATTTTCAGCGGCACCAACGAGATCCAGCGCAATATCTACGCCAAGCAACTGGGCCTGGAAGGCGCATGACAACAATGCGCCGGCCCGATGCCGGCGCCACAGGAGAGAGACAGATGAAGCAAGCAACCGCACTGACGGCGGCCGCCCTGCTGCTGGGCGCCGCCTTTACCGCCCCGGGCCACGCAGCCGCACCCTGGCCAAGCCAGCCGATCCGGCTGATCGTGCCCTACCCGCCCGGCGGCTCGGTCGACAACCTGGCGCGTCTGCTGGCGCCAGCGCTGGGCCAGCGGCTGGGCCAGACCATCGTGATCGAGAACAAGGCCGGCGCCAGCGGCACCATCGGCGTGGATGCCACGGTGCGCGCCACGCCCGACGGCAATACCTTCGGTTTCGGCGTCCCGGGCGCCATCACCGGCCTGCCGCACGTCATGAAGGTACCCTACGACGTGTCGAAGATCCAGTACGTGTCGCTGGTGGCACGCATCCCGCTGGTGATCGCGGTCAATCCGTCCCTGCCCGACACCACGCTGGGCGAGTTCGTCGCCAGTGCCAAGCGCCAGCCCGGCAAGTACAACTATGGTTCGGCCGGCAACGTCACGACCCCGCACCTGGGCGGCGAGCTGCTCAAGCAGCAGACCGGCATCGACATCATGCACGTGCCGTACAAGGGGGCATCGCCGGCCATCACGGCGCTGCTGTCCAACGAAGTGCAGATGTTTCCGGGCGATGCCTCGGCGGTGCTGGGCTTCATCAAGGCCGGCAAGCTGCGGCCGCTGGCGGTGGCCAGCCCGACGCGCTTCGAGGGCCTGCCGGACGTGCCGACCACCAAGGAGGCGGGTTTTCCCGGCGTGATCGTGGAATCGAACTACGGCATCATCGCTCCGACCGGCACGCCGCCGGAGATCGTGCGGAAGATGTCGCAGGCCATCGCCCAGACGCTGGCCGAACCGGCCCTGCGGCAAAAGCTGATCGACCAGGGGGCCATCCCCGCAGCCACCACGCCAGAGGCCTACCAGGCGCTGATGCAGGCCGAGTCGAAGAAATGGGGCGACGTGATCCAGCGCGGCAAGCTGGGGCTGCAATAAGCCCATGACGGGCCGCGTTTGCCGTACCCTTATGCCGTTTCCACCGTTGCCGCCCTATCGATCATGCCGCCTGCCAAAGCCACGGGCCTGAGCCTGGATGTCACCGCCGACCTGCACAAGTGGCGGGCCTTCCTGGCGATCGCGGAACTGGGCAGCATCTCGCGCGCCGCCCTTTACCTGGACCAGGACCAGTCGGTGCTGAGCCGCCGCATCAACGCGCTGGAGCGCGAGTGCAACGCGCGGCTGTTCAACCGCACGGGCCGCGGTGTGCACCTGTCGGAAGTGGGCGAGCGCCTGTTTCCGCTGGTGCGCACGCTGCTGGGCGACGCCGAGCGGTTGGAACTGGAGCTGAACGGCGAGGCGCGCGAGCCGGCCGGCGAGGTCACGCTGGGGCTGCTGCCGTCCACCGCGCATCCGCTGATCCGGCGGCTGTTCTCGCGGCTGCGCAAGCAGTTTCCCAAGGTGCACCTGAAAATCCTGGAAGGCTCCAGCGGCCAGATCGAGGAATGGCTGACCGACAGCCGCGTCGATATCGCCATCCTGTATCGCTATGGCGACAAATGCCCGCCGGGCGAACAGGCGCTGGCCTCGGTCGATTCGTACCTGGTGGGCGCGGCGGGCGACCCGCTGACGCGCGGCGGCGAGGTCGCCTTCGAACAGTTGGACGGCCTGCCCTTCATCCTGCCCGGCGCGCCCAACGGCCTGCGCAATGCGCTGGACGGGCTGGCGCGGGCGCGCAAGATCAGCATCGCGCCGCTGATCGAGGCCGATTCGCTGCCGCTGATGAAGTCCATCGTCGAGCACGAGCACATGTACACGGTGCTGCCGCTGCACGCGGTGTGGCAGGAAGTGCAAGAGGGCCGGCTCGGCATCGCGGCGCTGCGCGATCCCAGCATGGGCCGCATCATCTCGATGGCGTTCGCCCGCGCCAAGGGACCCGGCCGCACCGTCACCGAAGTGGCGGCGCAGATCCAGGCCCTGGTGCGCGAGATCGGTGGAGAAGGCGTGTGGCACGCCAGCCCCTGAGGGGGCCGGCGCTTCAGGCGAAGCCGTAGAGCCGCGCGGGATTGTCGACCCAGACCTTGCGGCGCAGGGCCTCATCGCCCAGCCAGCGCTGCGCCACGGCCACCAGGACGTCGGCCGACGGCGCCGACGCGCCCATGCGCACGAACGGCCAATCCGAGCCCCACAGCACCTGGTCGGGGTTGGCGGCGACGAAGGCGTCGTGGATGAAGCGCGCATTCTCGTAGTCCGGCGCGCTGCCGACGCGGCACAGCGTCAGCTTCATCCACAGACGGCCGTCGGCCAGCAGGCCGCGCAGCAACTGGAACGCCGGGTCCTGGTCGCCGCGCGCCGGGACCAGGCTGCCCAGGTGGTCGATCACCAGCGGCAGGTCCAGCTTCGCCAGCGCCGGCAGGTGGCGCAGATAGGTATCGCACGGCGCCCACAACTGCGCGTGCAGGCCATGGTGTTTCATGCGCGGGGCCAGCGCGGCGACCTGGTCGAACCCCACGCTGCCCGGAAACAGATTGCCGGCGGGATCGCGGGCCTCGACGAAACGCAGTCCGCGCACGCCGCCGTCATACAGGGCCCGCAGTTGCGCGTCGCTGACCGACGGATCGGCCACCGCGATGCCGCGCAGGCGGTCGCCGCCCTGCGCCAGCGCGTCCAGCAAGGCTTCGGGATGCGTGCCATAGGGTGCCGGCTGCACTAGCACGCCGCGCGCGGCGCCCAGGGCGTCCAGCATGCGCAGGTAGCGCTGCGCCGACGCGTCGGGCGCGGCGTAAGAGGACGGATGCCACAGCGGGAAGCGCTCGTAGGGGCCGAACACGTGGCAATGCGTGTCGCAGGCAAGAGGCGGCAACGGTTCGGTGGGCGCTTGTGGCATGCGCGGCGTCTCGACGCTGTCGGGCGCGTAGGGTTGCGTGGAGTCGGCGGACGCAGTCATGCCTTGCCCTCCCCGACCAGCGGCGCCAACCGGCTCAGCGCCGGCCAGCCGTCCTGTTGCGGCACGTCCAGCGGCGCGGGCGCGTCGTCCGGCATCGGAATCTCGTGCGCGTTCAGCGTCATCGACACCATGGTGTAGTAGCCGATGACGGCGGTCAGTTCGACCACGCCGACGGCGGCCCAGCGCTGCACCGCCTCGGCGTACAAGGCGGGCTCGACCTGGCCGGTCTCCTGCAGTTGGCGGGCGTAGGCGTAGACGATCTCGTCGTCGCGGTTGTCGAATACGGGTTCGCGCCGGGCCTGGATGGCGTCCAGCACCGCGTCGGCAATGCCGGCGGCGCGGGCGGCCTGGGCGTGGATGTGCCATTCGATCTGGCTGTTCCAGCGGCGCGCGGTGACCACGATGGCCAGTTCGCTGACGCGCGGCGGCAGGCTGGTGCCAAAGCGCAGCAAGGCGCCCAGCGCCTGCCAGCGCTCGGCCAGTTCGGGGTTGTGCAGCGCGGCGCGCAAGGGGCCGACCAGCCGGCCGCGCGGGCCGGAGACGATGCGTTCGTAGACGCGCCTCTGGTCGTCGCTCATGCTGTCGGGCGTGGGCAGGGGAATGCGGCTCATCATCGTCCTTCGCTCAAGGCGTTTCGTCGGGTTGGCTGCGCGCAACCGAGGGCCGCGCGCTGAAGTCCTGGTGCCAGGCGGCCAGCGCCGGATGGCCGTCGCGCCAGGCCAGGTCCGGGAAACGATAGTCCAGATAGGACAGCGCGCAACCGATGGCGATCAGGCCCAGGTCGAAGCGGCTGGCGCGCAGGGCCGGCGCATCGGCTTCCAGCACGGCCAGCACGGCGCGGGTCTTCAGCGCGAAGGCGTCGAGCCAGGCCTGGGTCTGCTTCTCGACCGGCTTGTTGCGCTCCTGCCGGTACAACAGCAGCGCGTCCAGGAAACCGTCGCCCAGCGCCTGGCGGCGCTCGGCCAGCAGGCGCGCGGCCGGGTCCGCCGGCAGCAGGCCGGCGCCGGCCAGGCCGTCCAGATAGGCGCAGATGACGCGCGAGTCGTAGACCGGCGTGCCGTCGTCCAGCACCAGCGTCGGCAGCTTGATCAGCGGGTTGTCGGCCACCAGGTCGAGGTTGGGCTTGTCCATGGCGACCGGCGTGCGCACCAGCGTCACGCGGTCGGCGATGCCGGCTTCGTACAGGACGATCATCACCTTGCGCACGAAGGGCGAGCGCGGCGACCAATGCAGTTTCATCAAGAGGCTCCCAGGAAATTTGAAATCGTGACGCGGTTCAATGGCCCTGCGCGGGCCGCACCGCCGGATCGTTGGCGGCGTCCGGCGCGCGCATCTGGAACAGGTCGCTGGTGTGCGCGTACCAGCCGGCGCCGTGCATGCGGCCCAGCAGGCGCAGCGCGGGGGTGTCCACATGGAAGCGCTGCGCGTCCAGCAGCGCGTCGTCGCGCAGGTACAGCGCCACCACCCGCGCCAGCACGATGACGCGCTGTGGCGCCGCATCCAGCACCTGCCACACGCGGCATTCCAGCGCCGCCGGGCTGAGCGCGATGCGCGGCGGCGCGACCACCCGCGAGGGTTCGGCCGCCAGCCCGGCGCGGGTCAGTTCATCGACGTCGGCCACGTAGTCCAGGCTGGTGTGGTTCATCTGCGCGGCCAGTTCGGCCGACACCAGGTTGATGACGAACTCGCCGGTCTCCAGGATGTTGCGCGAGGTGTCCTTCAACTGCCCGCCGCGCGGGCCGATGCCCAGCGCCACGATCGGCGGATCGCTGCTGACCACGTTGAAGAACGAGAACGGCGCGGCGTTGCGCTGCCCCTGCGCCGACTGGCTCACCACCCAGGCGATGGGGCGCGGCACCACCACGCTGGAGAGCAGCTTGAAGGCGTTGGTGGCGCTGAGTTCGCTGAAATCGAAGTTCATGGATGCGTTCCTGGTGGCCGGCGCCGCGTCCGCGCCTGGCCGGCGGCCGTGGGCATGCGTGGTCGTGTGTCCGGTGACCCTGTGTTCATTTGGCCAGCAAGCCCAGCGTGCCCAGCAGCCTGCGCATGTCGGCCTGGTCCTTGGCGACGTAGGCGTCCGCTTCCCGCGGCGACAGCGCCATCAACGCTATCGCCTGCTCCTGCATGACGCGGCGGTAGTCGGGATCGTCGTTCACGGCCCGGACGGCGTCGCTCAGGGTGCGCACGATGTCGGCGGGCGTGCCGGCCGGCGCGGCCAGGCTGTACCAGGTGGCCGCGTCCGCGCCCGCCACGCCGGCCTCGGCCAGCGTCGGCACGTCCGGCAGCAAGGGCGAGCGCTTGTCCGACGCATAGGCCAGCGCCAGCAGGCGCCCCTGGCGGATGAACGGCAGGCTGGCCGACAGATTCAGCATGGCCAGGTCGGTCTGGCCGCCCACCACGTCGTTGATGGCGGGCGAGGCGCCGGCATAGGGAATGTGGTTCAACTGCACGCCGGCGACCTGCTGGAACAGTTCGGCGCCCAGGTGCGTGGCGCCCCCCACCCCGGCCGAGCCGTAGCTCCACTTGCCGGGTTCGGCCTTGGCGCGGGCGATCAGCTCGGACACCGAGCGGATGCCGCGCGACGGATTGACCACCAGCATGATGGGCTGCACCGCCACCACCGAACAGAAGGCGAAACCCTTGACCCCGTCGTACACGGTCTTTTGCATCAGCGGCGTGACCACGTGGCCGGCCGAGGTGCCCAGCAGCAGCGTGTAGCCGTCCGGCTTGGCGCGCGCCACGAAGCCGGTGCCGATGGAGGCGCCGCCGCCGGGCTTGTTCTCCACCACCACCGGCTGGCCCAGGCGCTTTTCCAGCGCCCGCGCCAGGCTGCGCGCCACCACGTCGGCGGGGCCGCCGGCGGCGTAGGGATTCACCAGGATGACGGGCCGGTCGGGATAGGCCGCCGCCGCGGACGCGGCGCCGATGGACAGGGCCACCGCCGCCAGCAGGGATCGAAGCATCAATCGCATGGGATTTCCTTCCAGGGGCCCGGCCGCCGGGCGGGCCGGGCGCCGGGGCCTCAGTCGGCGCGCGCGCCGGATTGTTCGATGATGCGCGCCCATTTCGCCGTATCGACGCGGATGCGTTCGGCGAAGGCTTCGGGCGTGCTGTGGGTGGTCTGGATGCCGTAGCCGGCCATGCGCTCGATCATCCGCGGCGACGTCATCACCGCCTTGATGTCGGCGTTCAGGCGGTCGATGACGGGACGTGGCGTGCCCGCCGGCGCCAGCACGCCGGACCACAGGCTGACCTCGTAGTCCTCGAAGCCCGGCGTCTCCGACATCGACGGCACTTCGGGCAGCGCCGCCAGCCGCTGGCGGCTGGTCACGGCCAGCGCCCGCACCTTACCCAGCCTGACCTGCTCGATGAAGTTGGACGAGGTGTCGATCATCATCGAGATGCGACCGGCCAGGAAGTCGTTGATGGCGCCCGAGGTGCCCTTGTAAGGAATATGGCGGATGTCGGCATGCGCCGCCGTCTTGAACATCTCGCCGGCCAGATGGCTGGTGGTGCCGTTGCCCGAAGAGCTGAAGGTCAGCTCGCCCGGCCGCTGCCGCGCCAGTTCGGCCAGTTCGGCGACCGAGTTGACCTTCAGGTCGGGGTTGACCACCAGCAGGTTCGAGGTGAGGTTGGTCAGCGATACCGGCGCGAAGCTGCGCTGCGGGTCGTAGCGCAGCTTGGGGTACAGCGACGGGTTGATGGTCAGCACGCCCATGGTCGAGTACAGCAGTGTGTAACCGTCGGGCGCGGCGCTGGCCACGGCCTCGGCGCCGATGGTGCCGCCCGCCCCGCCGCGGTTCTCCACCACCACGGTCTGGCCCAGCTTTTCGCCCAGGCCCTGCGCCAGCGAGCGCGCCATCAGGTCGGTGGCCCCGCCGGCCGGAAACGGCACGATCAGCTTCACCGGACGCTCCGGGTAATTTCCCGCCGCTGCCGCCACGGATATCAGGCCCGCACCGAGCCACAGGCTGACCGCGGTCAGCGTACTTGCCATTCTCATGCTGTCTCCACCCTGGGGGTTTTGTGTTTGCAGCATGGTAGGCGCGGGGCGCCAGCGGCGCTATGCGCCGAATCGCATATCTGCTTTGTGCGGACGCATAGCGGCCGGAAGGCGAAGATGACACTGGAAAAAGGCTCGCATCAATGGCGCGCCTGCTTGCGGCGCAAAGTCCGACCGCCACACCCGGCGACGGCCGCCGTGATCGGCTATCGTCTGACACTTCCCGATTGTTCACGCGTCCCGCCTGCCCCATGTCCCGCCGCGCCGATCCGTTTTCGCCCCCCGCCCGGCAACGCGCCGCCCGCGTCAATTCGTTGCTGTGGATCCTGGACCCCATCGAACGCGATCCCGGTTATCTGCATCGCAAGATGTTCGGCTGCGATGCCGCCTACCTGGACGGGGCGCTGTACCTGGTGGTGGCCGACCGCGGGGAGCCCTTCAGCGGCGTGCTGGCGTGCTCGTCGCAGGACCGCCATGCGGCGCTGCTGGCCGAGCTGCCAAGCCTGCACCCCCATCCGGTGCTGGGCAAGTGGCTGTACCTGCCGCAGACCGACGAAGCCTTCGAGACGCTCGCAGGCCGGCTGGTGGAACTGGCATTGGCGCGCGATCCGCGCATCGGCGTAGCGCCCAAGCCGCGGACACGGCGGCGCAAGCCGTGGCGCGACGCGGACTGAGCCCAGCGGGACGCTCCGAGCGGGCACCGACCGCGCCTATCTCCTATAGATCAGGCAAGACCTTGGCGTCGAATGCCCAGACATGGCTCGGGTCGCGGCTGCATTGCCAGACTGTCATCTTGCCCCTCCCGCCCGGCCGCCGGACCTCCCCGACCGCCAATTCGCCGTCGCAGACCGGGCACTCGCCGCCGATACGCGTATAGAAGACGTGGCCGTCGGCGTTGGCCTCCAGGTTACAGAGTCCCTGGACGCGCACATAGCGCTTGCGCCACAGCGCCACGCCTGCGATCAGGGCCAGCAGGCCAGGCGCCAGCAAAAAGAACCCCCATACCGAGTGCGGCGGCGTCGCCAGGCCCCAGAAGCCCAACGCGCCCGCGAAGACGCCCCCCTGCAGGAACCAGGCGGTCCTGACTGGCGCGCCGCGCACACTGAGGGGCACGACCTCCAGCCGGCGGATATAGTGGTAGGGCTGTGATTGCATGGATTCAGTCCGCGGCGGCGCGCTCGGGCGCCAGGGCCGCTTCCAGCCGGTTGCCGCCCAGCGACTTGGCGCGATACAGCGCCAGGTCGGCGCGCGCCAGCGCATCGGCCAGCGGCGGCACGTCTTCGTCGAAATAGGCCAGGCCGATGCTGACCGTGGCGGCGATGCCCAGGCCGTCGGCCGGGTTGGCGATGGTGGTGGCAAAGCCGCGGGCCGCCGCCGCCCCCAATTGATGGGCGCGGCGCGCGTCGTCGCCCGCCAGCAGCGCGGCGAATTCCTCGCCGCCCAGGCGCGCCAGGATGACCTGCGGCCCGAGCGCGTCGCGGGCCACGGTGGCGAACGCCGCCAGCACCAGGTCGCCGGTGTGGTGGCCGTAGCGGTCGTTGATGGCCTTGAACTGGTCCAGGTCGAACGCCAGCACGGCGATCGGCTCGCGCCCCGCGCTGGCCGCGATGAGGCGCGCGCCCTGCTCGAAGAACCAGCGGCGGTTGCCCAGCCGCGTCAGGTAGTCGGTCTGCGACTCGAGCACCAACTGTATGTGGGTTTCCTCGCGAATCAGCTTGATGAGGGTCATCGGCAGCAGCACCGAATACAGCACCCCTTCGTACATGGTGATGTTGCTGGCCAGCAGTTGCACGGAGGGGCCCTCGACGGCCACCCACCACGGCAGCAGGAAGGCGCGGCCGAAATAGATCAGCGCGTGCGCCGCCGCCACCGCCACGGCAAAGTTGCGGGTCTTGAGCATCCGCATCGAATCGCAGCGCAGCAATTCCCATGCGGTCAATGCGCTGACGACGGCGATGGGCAAGGCGCTGACGTATTTCCACACCACGTCCTGCCCCGGCACGCCGGCCGCGAGCCAGGTCAGCGCCATGACCGCCAGCAAGCCCATCGAACGCTTGCGGTAATGGCGCCCACTGAGCGAGGCGACGCTGTCCAGCACCAGCAGGTAACCGCCGAGGATGATCAGGTTGCTCAGCGGCGCGCCGATCGCGGCCGGCAGGTCGGCGCGGAACAAGGCGCAGATACAACCCACCGCCAGGGTGCCGAAGCCGGCCGCCAGGATGCCCAGCGAGCGGCCGCGGTTGGGGTGGGACCGGTGCTCCCAGAACGTCAGGCCGGCACTGGCCAGCAGCGTTCCGATGGTGATGAAGTACAGGGTGAGGAGATCGACGTGCATCTCGGCCGGAAAGGAGTGGCACGCCAGGAGGAAATTGCGGCGGCGTTCGCAATTTTAGGGGGAAATCCGCCGCGGATAGGTGACGGGAAAGCGGTCGCCCGGGGCAATAAGTCCCCAATTTGACCGCGATCCCGGCGGGACGTCAGAACCGGTAGGTCACGCTCCCGATCACGGTGCGGCGGGTGCCGAAGAAGCAGTCGCCACGGGCAAGGCAGGTGCCGACGTATTGCTTGTCGAACAGGTTGGTGACGTTCAGCGCCAGGCGCACGGGACCCGCGTCGTAGGCCAGCACGGCGTCATACAGGGTGACGGCGGGCACGCCGTTGTTGCCGGTGCCGTCGTCGCTGCTGCCGTTGTAGCGCACGCCCGCTCCCGCCAGGAAACCGGGGGTACCCAGCACGCTGAAGCGATAGTTGGCCCAGAACGACGCCATGTGCCGGGGAATGCTGGCCAGTTGGCGCCCCTGTTCGGCCGGCGTGCCCTTGGCCACCTTGGCGTCCAGGAAAGTGTAGGTGGCCACCAGATCGACGTTGCCCACCGAGGCCAGGGCTTCCAGTTCGGCGCCCTTGGTGCGGGCCTCGCCCACTTGCACCGTGTCGGCAATGCCGTTGACCACGCCGGCGACCTTGCGGTTTTTCTCGGTCATGTCGAACACGCTGGCGGTGACCGTCAGGTTTTCGCCCGGCGGCTGGTATTTCAGGCCGGCCTCCCATTGCTTGCCGCGCAACGGCTTGAACGCCTGGTTGGCACGGTTGAAACCCGCCAGGCCCTGGAACGATTCCGAGTAACTCAGATACGGATTGAGGCCGGCCTCGGAGCGGTACATCAGGCCAAAACGCTTGCTCATCTCGCTGTCATCGCGCGATCCGGACGGCGTATCGTCCACCGACGCGCGCGAGCGATCATGGCGCAGCCCCAGCATCAACAGCCAACGCTCCCATTCGAGCTGGTCCTGCATGTAGAAGCCCAACTGGTTGCCGCGCGAGGTCGGCGCATTGACCGTCGAGGTGGGCGGCGTGAAGTTGCCGTACACGGGGTTATGCACGTCAATGGGCGCGACCGTGCCGCCCACCCCCTGGCGCGCATCCAGCACGGAGCGCTGGTAATCGACGCCGGTCAGCAGGGTGTGGCGGATCGGGCCGGTCTGGAACTTGAACTGGCCCTGGGTGTCGACCACGAACTGCTTGAGGGTCGGCTGGTTCTGGTACATCACGCGGCGCAGCAGCGTGTCGCTGCCCGGCACCCAACCGTGCCCGGCGCCGTTGAAGCCGGCGGTGTAGATGCTGCGATAGTCGACCTCGCTGTGCGTGTAGCGCAGGTTCTGCCGCACCGTGACGTTGTCGTTGAAGGCGTGCTCGAACTGGTAGCCCACCGCGCTCTGCCTGGCGGTGTACTTGTCGAAGTCGGGTTCGCTGACGAAGAAGTCCTGCGGGATGCGGCCGGCCGGCGTGCTGGTGAGCGTGCCGCGCCAGGGGAAGAAGCCGACCATCGATCCGCTATTGTCTTTCTGGAAATTGGCCAGCAGCGTCAACGAGGTGGCGGCGCTGGGCCGCCAGGTCAACGATGGCGCGATGAAATAGCGATCGTCGTCGACGTATTTGACCGAGCTGTCGCTGTCGCGCCCCAGCGCGACCACGCGATACAGCCACTTGCCGTCTTCGTCGATCGGGCCGGTGAGGTCGGCCTGGATCTGCTTGCGGTTGTGGTTGCCGTAGCTGACGCCGATCTCGCGCATCGCTTCGGGCTGCGGCCGCTTGCTGATCTGGTTGACGATGCCGCCGATGGCGCCCTGCCCGTACAGCATGCCAGACGGCCCGCGCAGGATCTCGATGCGCTCCAGCGCGTAGGGATCGGGCCGGGTGTTGTTGTAGGACCCCACGGCGTTGAGCAGGCCGTCGAGGTATTGGGTGGAATCGGTGCCGCGGATCTTGATGGAGTCGCCGCGATTGTCCGGCCCGAACGCGCCGGCCGTGACGCCGGCGGTATAGCCCGCCGCCTGCTGCACCGACTGGGCGCCCTGCAGCGTCATGCGATCCTGGGTGATGACGCTGATCGACTGCGGCGTTTCCACCACCGGCGTGTCGGTCTTGGTGGCGGTGGCGGCGCGCTTGGCGACAAAGCCCTGCACCGGCCCCGTCGCGGTCTGCTCGACATCCGCGCCGGTGACGGTCACCGCGGGCAACTGGATCTCGGCGGCGGACTGGGCGGCGGCGTTGGTGGCGACGCCCAATCCGAAGACGATAAGGGGAACGTACTGGGCGCGGGGAAACGCCAGACGCAGGCGGGATAACGGGCGGGCAACCATTGACACTCCATTCCAACAAGACTGGAAATAAGAACCAGTCTTATTCCAAAGAAGAGCGGAATTATAGCCACGCTTTTTCAGGAAGTTGCCAGGAATGGCCCTGCGCCGTCCCGTTCAGCCACCCGCCGCCGAGGTCGGGTAACCCGCAACGGCGCGCTTCCCTGATTGCCGACGGCCAGGAAGGCGACGAGCCCGGACAGCCCACCGGTGACGGCTTCGATGGCGGCGGCGCCCAACGGATGCGACATGGCGCCCGGCCGCCGGCACGCGTGACGCGGCGTGACAAATCCGTCACTCATCTACAATCCGGGGTCATATTGGCCGCCCGCGATGGCGGCCGGTCCGTAGCCCCCAGGTAGCATGACCCGCGCGAAGAAACCCGCTCCCAGAAAGAGAAGCTCCCCCTCCCGATCCCAAAGCCGCGCCGCCGGCCGCGTGCCGCGCTTCCTGCGCGCGTTGGTCATCACCTCGCTGGCCAGTTTCGGCGCCGCCACCTACGTGCTGCATCCGCAATGGCAGATGCCGGCGGCGGTTGGCGACATGCTGTCGCGCCTGCAATGGCCGTCGCTGCAGCGCAGCGCGCCGGTGGCGCTGCCCGCGCCCAATGCGGCGTTGGTGCAGACCGCCTTCAGCGACTGTCCGCAGTTCTTCCCGAATGCCCAGCCGCCCGCGGTGCCCGCCGCGCAACGCTTGCGCGAAGTCTGTTTTTCGTCGTTCGCCATCCTGCACAACGGCTCGACCAGGACGCCGGTGTTCGTGGCCGAACGCCTGAACCGCCAGAACCTGGTCCAGGCCAAGGGCCTGCACCGCACCGACAGGTTCTACGCCGAGGCTCGGGTGCCGCGCGCCGAGCGCGCGGAGCTCGATGACTACCGGGGTTCCGGCTACTCGCGCGGCCACATGGCGCCGGCCGGCGACATGGCCACGCCCGAGGCCATGGCGCAGAGCTTTTCGCTGGCCAACATGGTGCCGCAGGACCAGCGCCACAATGCCGGCCCCTGGAGCCGCATCGAGCAGGACACGCGCCAGTACGTGATGCGGGCGGCCGGCGATGTGTATGTCTTCACCGGCCCGGTGTATGGCGACCGCCCCAAGACCATCGGCGCCGGCGTGGCCGTGCCCACCTATCTGTACAAGGTCGTGTACGACGCCACCACGCACCGCTCGTGGGTGCATTGGCAGGCCAACAGCGCCGGCACCAAGGCCGGCCCGCCGATCGGCTACGACGAGTTCGTGAAACGGACAGGCTTGCGGCTGCTGCCGCAATAGAACCGCGGGCAAGGACCGCGCCCCGGCCTTGCTGTGGCGCCCGGCGCGCGATACATCGTGACATGCGCGCCCGACGGACACGGCGGTATGATGCGCGCCGCGTCCATGCATACAGGGAGAACCATGAAGCACGCCATCCGGATGGGCCGCCTGAGCGCGGTGCTACTGCTTGCCGGCTTGGCCGGCAGCGCCACGGCGGCATCCTCGCCCGCCCCCACGGAAACCGCTGCCCCCAGGTCCGAGCCTATCCCGTCCGATTCCGCCGACGCCGGCAGCCCCGGCCCCATGCGCGAGCCGGAATACATGGCCCGCATGGAAGCCGCCTTCGACAAGCAGGACATCAACGCCGATGGCTATCTCACCCGCGGGCCGCTGTTGCAGGAAGCCACGGCCGAGCAGATCGCCGCGATGGACGCCAATGGCGACGGCCGCATCGGCAAGGCCGAATTCCTGGCTTATGCGCTGCAGAATTTCAGGGACCGGCCGAAGTTCGAACAGAGCCACCAGCTCAAGCGCTAGTTCGTCCGCCGTGGCGCCGGCGCCCGGATGGCGCGACCTGTTAACTATTGATACACAAGACGGAATCGGCAATCAAGCAGCCGCGCGCGCGTGCTAAGTTACGTCCCCGTCAGCTTACGTCCCCCGTTAGTTGCGTCGCTGTCGGCGTCCGCGCCCCGCGGGCATCGGCGCCCCTGCGCTTCCCCTTCCTTTTCTTCACGACAATCATGCACAAGAACCAAGATCGCGCTCCGGCCCAGGCTGGAAAGAAACGGATAGCCGGCCTGCTGGCGGTGGCCCTGGCTTTGGCCGCCGGCACGGCGCTGGCGGGCGACCTGCCGCCGCGCGGCGGCGCCGCAGCGCCAACGCAAGCGCAACCACAGGACGAAGGCCGCCTGCCGCCGCGCGGCGCGCCGGCCCAACAGACGCCGGCCCCCGCCGCCGGCGCGGAACAGAAAACCGAGATCAAGAGCCAGGCCGCCTACGAACGCCTGCTGCACAACAGCGGCATCAGCGTGCAATGGCTGTGGACCGACGCGCGCGGCAAGCTGAACGCGGTCGACGACAACGACGTGGTGCGCCTGGAAGGCGGCCACGCCAACGAAAACGGCTCGGTGACGATCAAGGGCCGGGTGCTGTCGATCTCGGCCGACCGCTTCACTTTCCGCGGCACCATCCTGATCGTGGACGCGCCGGACAAGGGCCGCCGCTGCGAACGCACCGGCGACTACGAGTTCCGCGCCACCGGCAAGCGCAAGTACTGGCGCCTGCAGCAGATGGAAGCGTGCGGCGGCCTGACCGACTACGTCGACATCTACTATTGATCGACACGGCGACCCCGATGCGGCGCGCCCGCGGGCGCCACATCGGGCTCAACGTCCACGTTTCACAGATGCCGGTGGCTGCACGCCATCGGCTGGTCGACCATCTGCCCGATCGCCCGCGCCAGCGCCTCGGCGCTGCCCTCTTCGAGGCAGTTGGCGCGGATCATGCGGAACCCCAACGCCAGGCTGTAATGCCAGTCCAGGTCGAACAGGTGGTATTCGCGCCCGTCCGCCGGGTTGCGCCAACGCGCCGCCGGATCCTCGTACGCCACGCCGATGAAATCGACGTGCGAGCCGAACGGCGGCAGTTCCTCCAGCCGCTCGTCCGAGCCCGGCAGGCTCGGCACCTCCAGATTCTCGCCCACGCCGACATACGGCTCGGGTCCGTCGTAGGCCAGCATGATCACACTGAACCCGGCCGGATCGGCGTCGTAGTACGCGCGCTGGCCGGGGTTCAGCAATGCGCGGGCCGCGGGACCGAGACAGTAATACGGGCTGCGCCAACTGCTCTGCTCGTCATCGAGCGCAGCGTCGAGCTCGATGCCGTGCGCCGCCAGCAAGGCCAGGGTCTCCTGCATGGTGTCGTGATGGCGCACCGGCACGCCAGCCGGCAAATGGCCGGCAGCCTGGTACAGCGCGATCACGTCGCCCGTCGTGCGCAGGCCGTCGCGGTACTGGAACGATCCCTCGCGCAGCCGGGCCAGGCCGTGGCTCAGCGTAGCCAGTGCCTCGCGCGGCACACGGTCGCCGCGCGGCTCCAGCAGGTAGCCCTCGGCCAGCAGGCGCGCCTGCAGCGCCGGCCAGTCGGGCGGCGGCAGATGGGGGTAACGGGGGAAGATGAACTGATGGTGTTCGGACATCCGGGGCGAACCTTGTAATAGCGTATTCTCTGACGTTCAGGCAACAGCAAGGATATCTTGAATGAACCCGACCGCAATCAAGTGGCTGTCCAGCGTCGGCTTCGGCCTGGTCATTGGCCGCGCCGCCTACGGCATCATCAACTCACTCCTGCAGATGGCATTCGGGCTGGACCAGCCCGGCGCGCCGCTCGACCCGGTGGCGCTGGACCGCATGCTGATCACGGGCAGTGTGCTCTGCCTCGTGGTGGCAGTGGTGGTGGCGGCGGCCCTGTTGCGCGTGGCCGACAACCGGCGCCGCATTGCGTGGGGCTGCCTGGTGCTGGGCGTGACGCTGATGCTGACCCTGCTGGCCGCCCTGCCGGGAATGGACCTGGGCGGGCACGCCGCCGGCTCGGCCGAGGCGCGCGATGCCAAGACGGCGTTCTTCTTCTGGCTGTTGATCTTCGGCCTGCCCTATCTGGGCGGCGGTCTGGCGCTGACGATAGGCGGCGCGGTCATGCTGCGCAGGTTCCGCGCCCCGGCGGACCGCGGCCCCTCGGCCTGAAGGCGGGAGGCGCCGCTCAGGCCGGCTTGCCTTGTTTGCGGGCGGCGGAGGGCGCCTTGCCGCCAGCGGCATTGAGCGCCGCGGCGGCGCGAATCAACGCCGTCAGCGCCTGCGGGTCGATGGCCTCGCCCTCGCGGATGTCGATGGCGCGGCGGGCGTTGCCCTGCAGGCTGGCGTTGAACAGGCCGGCGGGGTCGGGCAGCGCCGCGCCCTTGGGAAAAGTCAGCTTGACCGCGCGCTGGTAGGTTTCGCCGGTGCACAGGATGCCGCCCAGCGACCACACCGGCACCTGCCACTTCCATTCCTCGACCACGCCGGGATCGGCCGCCAGGATCACCTCGCGCACCCGCGCCAGCAACGGGCCGCGCCAATCGCGCAGCTCGCGGATGCGGGCATCGATCAACTGCGACGGGGCTTGCGCGTTCGTGGCGGACTTGGCGCTGGGCATGGCGATTCCCTGTGGGCGGCGCCGGACGCGGCGCCTGGCGGTCTTTATACCGAAGCCGCCGGCATGCGTCCATGCGGCGGCGCGCCACTCCCTCCCCCGCGGCCGCGGCGTCCGGACACCGGGTTTGCAGTCTGACACCATTTCCACTGGGCGCGCGGCCAACGCCGACCGGGTCATGCCGGTACAATTTCCCCGCGTTTCCCCTTGCCGTTCCACCTGTCGTCCAAGCTTCCCGCCCATGTCCAATCTCATCGTCCACGGCGGCACGCCGCTACGCGGCCGCGTCACTCCGTCGGCCAACAAGAACGCGGTGCTGCCCATCCTCTGCGCCACGCTGCTGACCGACCAGCCGCTGCGGCTGCACGGCGTGCCCGACATCACCGACGTGCGCAAGATCCTCGACATCTTCCGCACCCTGGGCAGCGAGGTGCGGCTGGACGAAACCACCCGCACGCTCGACCTGCACCACCGCGACACCACCTTCGACGCCACCCGCCACCGCCTGCCGGAAGAGATGCGCTCGTCCATCATGCTGGTGTCGCCGCTGCTGGCGCGCTTTGGCGTGGCGCGGCTGGAAGACAACGTCAAAGGCTGCACGCTGGGCGTGCGCGAGATCGATCCGCACGTCGACATCTTCCGCTCGTTCGGCGGCGAGGTCGAACGCGCCAGCGGCTCGCTGCTGGTGCGCAGCGCCGGCCCGCTCAAGCCGACCCATCACTGGCTCGACTACGCCTCGGTCACCACCACCGAGAACTTCGTGCTGTGCGCGGCCGCCGCGGCCGGCGAATCGACGCTGACCAACGCCGCGTCGGAACCGCACGTGCAGGAGTTCTGCCGCTTCATGACGATGATGGGCGCCGACATCGACGGCATCGGCACCTCGCGCCTGGCGGTGCGCGGCGGCGCCACGCTGCGCGGCGGCGAATTCACCTTCGAGGAAGACTTCCACGAGATCACCACCTTCCTGGCGCTGGGCGCGATCACCGGCGGCGACGTGGTGGTGCGCAACAGCACGCCGGCCAATTTCCCGCTGATCGACCGCACCTTCGCCAAGTTCGGCGTCCGGATCGTGCACGAGAACGGCTGGTCGCGCGCGCTGCGCGACGGCCCGCTGAAGGTGCAGACGCCCTTCACCAGCAACGTGCTGACCAAGGTCGAGGCCGCGCCCTGGCCGTATTTCCCGGTGGACCTGCTGCCCATCTTCATCGCGCTGGGCGTATGCGCCGAGGGCAACGCGATGTTCTGGAACAAGGTCTACGATGGCGCGCTGGGCTGGACCGGCGAGCTGTCCAAGTTCGGCGCGCACGTGTTCTCGTCGGACCCGCACCGCGTCATCACCTTCGGCGGCAATCCGCTGACGCCGGCGGTGGTCGAAAGCCCCTACATCATCCGCGTGGCGATCGCGCTGTTCATGATCGCCAGCAGCATCAAGGGGCGTTCCGAGATCCGCAACGCCACCCCGATCCGCCGCGCCCATCCGCGCTTCGTCGAGAACCTGCGCAGCCTGGGCGTGCAGGTCGAATGGGCGGCCGAGGAATAGCGCGGACGGTTTCCTATAATCCCGCGATTCCTTCAAACGGCGCCACGGCGCCTTTTTGCTTCCCAGGATCCCTCCATGCCGTCGATTGCCAGCCAGGATGTCCATGTGCCCACCCCGCAGGGCCGCCTGTTCGCGCGGCGCTGGGACCCCGCCGGGCGCGATGCGGACGCGGCGCCGATCGTGCTGCTGCATGATTCGCTGGGCTGCGTCGAACTGTGGCGCGACTTTCCCGAGCGCCTGGCCATGGCCACCGGCCGCGCCGTCATCGCCTATGACCGGTTGGGCTTCGGCCGCTCCGATCCGAACCCCGCCACGCTGGCCACGGGGTTCGTCGAGGCCGAGGCCGACAACGGCTTCCAGGCCCTGCGGCGCGCGCTCGGCATCGGCCCCTTCATCGCCTTCGGCCACAGCGTCGGCGGCGGCATGGGTATCTGCTGCGCGGCGGCCCATCCGGCGGATTGCCGGGCGCTGATCACCGAGTCCGCCCAGACCTTCGCCGAGGACCGCACGCTCGACGGCATCCGCGCGGCGCAACGCAACTTCGCCGAACCGGCCCAGCTCGACCGCCTGAAGAAGTATCACGGCGACAAAGCCGCCTGGGTGCTGAGCGCCTGGGTCGACACCTGGCTGTCGCCGGCCTTCGCGCACTGGAACCTCGATGACACGCTGCGCCGGGTGCAATGCCCGGTGCTGGCCTTGCACGGCGAAGAGGACGAGTACGGCTCGACCGCGCATCCCGCGATCATCGCGCGCCTGGCCGGCGGCCGGCAGGCGCTGCTGGAAAACTGCGGCCATGTGCCACACCGCGAACAGCCGCACATCGTGCTGGACCTGACCAGCCAGTGGCTGCGGGGCGCGCTGCCCGGCTGACCGCTCCGGCCCTCGCCGCTCCCGACTCCCCGCCCTGGCGCCGCCCCGGCCGGCGTCCGCGCCTCGCGCCCGCTTACCGCGCGCCGCGCCCCACCGGAAGGGAAAACCCCAGGCCACATCTGGCGCAAAGGTTGTATACACTCTTTGCACACCAGAATATGCGCCAGGCTCCGTCCAAGTGTTGCTGCTGTATTGGTCCGCCCGGCTTCCATTACGGCCATGCCCACACCTGGGCCAGGGAGCTCGCCATCGATATCCGAAATCCGTCACCCGGTCTCTACAACGAAGACCTGGCCCCCGCCAAGGAGCGCCGCTGGGGCGCGTTCAGCATCTTCAACGTCTGGACTTCGGACGTGCACAGCCTGTGGGGCTACTACCTGGCCGCCAGCCTGTTCCTGCTGTGCGGCAGCTTCGTCAACTTCCTGATCGCCATCGGCCTGAGTTCGCTGGTGATCTTCTTCCTCATGAACCTGATGGGCTATGCCGGCGAAAAGACCGGCGTGCCCTACCCGGTGCTGGCGCGCGCCTCGTTCGGCATCTGGGGCGCCAACCTCGCGGCGCTGGTGCGCGCGGTGGTGGCCTGTTTCTGGTACGGCGCGCAGACGGCGGCGGCCTCGGGCGCCATCGTGGCCCTGCTGGTGCGCAACGACAGCCTGCTGGCCTTCCACCAGAACACGCAATGGCTGGGGCATTCGGGGCTGGAGCTGATCTGTTATGTCGGCATCTGGGCGTTGCAGTTGCTCATCATCCAGAAAGGCATGGAGACCGTGCGCCGCTTCCAGGACTGGGCCGGCCCGGCGGTGTGGATCGCCATGCTGGTACTGGCGGTGGGGCTGTGCGTGAAGGCCGGCGGCTTCAGCCTGGACCACGGCATTCCGATGGACCTGCTGCTCGACAAGACCCGCGACGCCGGCGTGAACGGCGCGCCGGGCAGCTTCTGGGCGCTGATGGCGGTGGGCGCCACCTGGATCACCTACTTCGCGGCGCTGTACCTGAACTTCTGCGATTTCTCGCGCTACGCCCGCGACAAGCAGGCGGTCAAGCGCGGCAACCTGTGGGGCCTGCCAGTGAACCTGGTGGCGTTCTCGCTGGTGGCGGGCGTCACCACCATCGCCGCCTACAAGGTCTACGGCGAAGTGCTGCTGCACCCCGAGCAGATCTCCACCAAGTTCGACAGCTGGGTGCTGGCGCTGCTGGCCGCCCTGACTTTCGCGGTGGCCACGCTGGGCATCAACGTGGTGGCGAATTTCGTGTCGGCCGCATTCGATATCTCGAACGTGTTCCCCAGACGCATCGACTTCAAGCGCGGCGGCTACATCGCGGCGCTGATCGCGCTGGTGCTGTATCCGTTCGCCCCCTGGGAAAGCGGCGCGGCGCACTTCGTCAATGCCATCGGCGCCACCATGGGGCCGCTGCTCGGCATCATCCTGGTGGACTATTACCTGGTGGCCAAGGGCCGCATCAATGTCGCGGCGCTGTACGACGAGCATGGCGAATACCGCTACCAGGGCGGCTGGAACGTCAACGCGCTGATCGCCACCGGCATCGGCAGCGTGTTCTCGACCATCCTGCCCAACTTCACCGACCTGCTGCCGGCCTGGTGGGCCACCTACGGCTGGTTCTTCGGCGTGGGAATCGGCGGCAGCGTCTATTGGGTGCTGGCCACGCTGCGCCCGCGCGCGGTCGCGGCCCTGGCCTGACGCGTCCTTGCCCGGGCCGGCCGACAGGCGCCGGCGCGGGCAGCCGCGACTCGACGTCCGGGGCGCGCTCGCGGTACCCTGCATGCGATACCCGCCCTACGCGGCATCGCGCCCTTGCATGGAGACCCTGCCCCCCATGAGCCATCTGGTCCTGCTGTTGCTTGGTGTCGACTATCTGCACAAGCGCGCCCGCGCCCTGATGATCGGCGGGTGGCTGATGCTGGCCGCTGGCGCGTTCGTCTTCATCGACGCGCTCGATAACGCGCTCTATTTCCCGCTGAATTTTTTCGCCGCGCTGCTGGTGGTCGAAGGCATCGCCACGCTGGCGATCGCCAAGTCGGGGGTCGGCGGCCAGCGCGTGCTGCGCTACACCAAGGGCGTGTTCGTGCTGGCGGCCGGCACACTGGTGCTGGCGGGCCATCATCACGGGCATTTCGTGCTGTCGATGATCTTCGGGCTGCTGTTCCTGGTGGACGGGCTGATCCAGTGCATCGCCGCCTACGTGGTGCGCTACCAGCGCTGGCGCGTGGTGCTCGCCTCGGGCGTGGCCGAGGTGCTGTTGGCGATCTTCTTCTTCCAGCCCTACCCCACCCACTATGTCGGCACGGTGCCCTACTGCATCGGGCTGTTCCTGGCCATCTCGGGCCTCAAGCTGCTGTGGCTGGCGCGCCGCGTGCGCAACCTGGATGCCAATCCGGCGCTGGCCACCAACCCCGACCCCGCCTTCATGCCGACGCGCGCCGACGGCCCGGCGCAGAAGGTGTTCGACGGTCCGCCGCAAGCCAGCGAGCGCGCCCTGACCGTGCACGTATGGACGCCGTCGGGCTCGGCCAAGACCGAGACGCGCAACTACCCTGTGGTCGACCGCTACATCGCGGCGGTGGACATCAACGGCGTCGTGTCCACCGGCCATGCCGCGCTGGAATCGCCCGAGGGCATCTACATCAGTCTCTATCCGGCCGTGGAGATCGACCATTCGCCCGAGCAGTTCGGCACGCTGCTGCGCGCCACCGCCGACAACAACGTGCCCGGCGTGTACCAGCCCGACTACGCCACCGAATCCAAGGCCTGGTGCCCGTCGACCATGCAGGTGCGCATCCGCAATTACGACGCGGCCAAGCTGGCGGCCTTCTGGGACGAATACCGCAAGACCGAGATCTACAACCTGACCCACCGCAACTGTTCCAGCTCGGTCTCGGCCGCGCTGGAAGCGGCGCTGGATGGCGTGGTTGGCCGCCTGCATGGCCCGGATGCCGGCTGGGGGGTGATGTGGCGCCTGCTGTTCACGCCCGAGCTATGGGTGGCGGCGCAGATCCGCAAGCGCGCCCTGACCATGGCCTGGACCCCGGGCCTGACGCTGGACTACGCGCGCGCGCTCAGCATGCTGGCCGACCCGCGCCCGTTCGGCTGGTGGAAGATGTCGCAAGCGGCGCTGCGCCAGATCGCCGCGCTGCGCGCCGGCTGGCGCCGCCAGGACCGCGAGGCGGTCGCCCGCAACACCCAGACCCAGTCATGACGGGGCTGCTGGCGGCCGTGGTGGTCGCGGGCGCCCTGTGGGGCGCGCTGGCGCTGTGGTTCCAGTCGCCCGGCGCGGGCCGCGCGCGTGTGCTGGCGCCGCTGGCCTGGCTGGCATTGGCCGCCGCCTCGCTGGCTGGACTGGCCTGGGGGTCTCGGTTGCCCGCGGCGGTGTTCGCGGCACTGCTGCTGGTTCTGGTGGCCTGGTGGATCTGGGGCATGCGGCCATCCAACGAGCGCGACTGGATGCCGGAAGTGGCACGCGCCACCTACGGCGAGGTGGACGGCGACCGCCTGACGCTGCACAACGTGCGCAACTTCGACTGGCGCTCGCGCACCGACTTCGACGCGCGCTGGGAGACGCGCCACTATGATCTATCGGCGCTGGCCTCGGTGGATCTGGCGCTGTCGTACTGGGGCCGGCCGGCGATTGCGCATGCCCTGGTGTCGTTCGGCTTCAACGATGGCCAGTACGTGGTGTTCTCGGTGGAGATCCGCCGCAAGCGCAATGACACGTTCTCGGAGATCGGCGGCTTTTTCCGCCAGTATGAGCTGTCGGTGCTGGCCTCGGCCGAGGAAGACAGCCTGCGCGTGCGCACCAACGTGCGCGGCGAGGACGGCTACCTATACCGCGTGCGCATGCCGGCCGGCGCGCCGCGCCAACTGCTGCTGTCGTACGTGGACACGGCCACGCGCCTGCGGCGCCACCCGCGCTTCTACAACACGCTGACGGCCAACTGCATCACCCTCGTGTACCGGCTGGCCAACAGGATCGTGCCGGGACTGCCGCTGGACTATCGCCTGCTGCTGTCGGGCTATCTGCCGGAATACCTGTATCGCCTGGGAGCCCTGGACGGCGCGGACAACATGCAGGCCTACCGCGACGCCGGCCGCTACACCGAGCGGGCCCGCGCCACCCAGTACGCGGCGCAGTTCTCGCGCAATATCCGGCGCGGGGTGCCGGGCGTGCCACTATCCGAAACAGACGCCTGACCGCGCCCATGGCCGCGCGTCAGGTCAGGTTCAGGCCGCCGTCCGACAACAGGATCTCGCCGGTCAGGTAATCGGACTGCACCAGCCCCGCCACCGCCTGGGCGATGTCGTCAGGCTGCGCGGCGCGCCGCATCGGCGCCCGTTCGCGCCACAGTTGCTGCGCCTGGGTCCAATCCTGCGTCATCGGCGTATCCACCAGCCCGGGCGCCACCGCGTTCACACGGATATCCGGCGCCAGGGACACCGCCAGCAGGCGCGTCACATGGTTCAGCGCCGCCTTGGCCGCCGCATAGGGAATCGACGCGCCCTTGGGCCGCACGCCGGCATGCGAACTGATATTCACCACGCAACCCGGCCGGCCACGCGCCGCGGCCGCCGACAGCGCGGCTTGCGCCTCGGCCACCAGGCGGAACGGTGCGACCACGTTGACCTCGTGCATCTCGTGCCAGACCTCGGGCGTGGCCGCGGCCAGGTCGCCATGGGCAATCACGCGGCTGATGCCGGCGTTGTTGACCAGCACGTCCAGCCGGCCCCATGCCGCCACCGCCTCGCGCACCAGGCGCACGCGGTCAGCGTCCACGGCCAGGTCGGCCTGAATGTAAACAGCGGCACCCAGTTCGGCCGCCAGCGCCCGGCCCGCCTCGGCCGACTGGCGCGAATGCAGGACGACGGCATAGCCATCGCGCGACAGGCGCCGGGCAATGGCGGCGCCGATGCCGGAGGTGGAGCCGGTCACCAGGGCAACGGGAAGGGAGGCGGTCATGTTGTCAGTCGTAGAAGGTTGCATTACGGAAGGAAGGTGTCAGCGACTACTTGCGGGCTGGCCGGCGTGCCTGGCCAACGGCCCCGGCCAGGCTGTCCAGATACGCGCACAGCATATCGGCCAACGCATCCGCGTAGGTCTCGATCTCGGCCTCGGTGCGCGGGCTTTCCGAGAACTGCTTGCCGACGGCGCTGAGCGTGTGCGTGATGAGATCGCCGGCCAGCGCGCGGGTCGCGTCGGAGGCCGCCGGCAGGGCCTCGCGGAGAAAGGCGAGCACGATGCGGCCGCCCTCTTCCTTGGTGGCGCGCGCTTCGGGCGCGTCGCGGTAGAGCGGCGCGGCGTCGTTCAGGGCCACGCGCATCACGGCTTCTTCGCATTCCGAGCGCACGAAGGCATGCACCAGGTTGCGCAGCCGCCGGGGCGGCGCGTGGCGGGTGTCTTCGAGCAGGCGTCGCAACAGGTCGGAAGTCTGCTGCCATTCCTGCGTCTGCAAGCGGTACAGGATGGCGGCCTTGTTGGGGAAGTATTGATAGAGCGAACCGATGCTGACGCCGGCCTTCTCGGCCACGCGGGCAGTGGTAAAGCGCGTGGCCCCCTCCTTGGCCAGAACCTGAGCCCCCGCCTGCAGGATGGCCGCGACCAGCTCGGCCGAACGGGCCTGCTGCGGCTGTTTTCTCTCGGAGAGCCGGGTGCTGCGGCGTGTGGTCATGACGGCGCGCGAAATGCGAATAGGAAAATGCGACGAATTCGTCGTATTCTAAACCGGTGCCCTTCCTGCTTCAACGCCGACGTTTCGCGCGGTTGGGAAGCGTGCCATCCGCCCCCTCGCGCCTCTACCCAGACTGGAAACCCGTCACCATGACCAATACCCTGACTTCCCTGCCCTTGGCACCGCTGCTCGACCGCCTGTTCGCGCAGGCCGACGCGTCGTGGTCCCACGCCGACCCCGCCCTGGCCAACATGTCCAACGCCGAGCAGGCGCGCCTGATGCGCAGCAAGACCGACTACCGCGATTTCTATGGCCGCATGAAGGACCTGCCGCTGGCCGTGTCGCCGGAGACGGGCAGGCTGCTGTACATGCTGGCGCGCAGCACGCAGGCCCGTTCCATCATCGAGTTCGGCGCCTCGTTCGGCATCTCGACGCTGCACCTGGCGGCGGCGCTGCGCGACAACGGCGGCGGCCGGCTGATCACCACCGAATTCGAGCCGGCCAAGGCGGCCCGGGCCGGCGCGCACCTGGCCGAAGCCGGTCTTGCCGATCTGGTGGAACTGCGCCAGGGCGATGCGCTGCAGACGCTGGCGACCGGGCTGCCGGACCGTATCGACCTGGTGCTGCTCGATGGCGCCAAGGCGCTGTATTCCGACATCCTGGCCTTGCTGGAAAGCCGGCTGCGACCCGGCGCGCTGATCGTGGCGGACAATGCCGACCATTGCCCCGAGTACCTGGCGCGCGTGCGTTCGCCGGACTCGGGCTACCTGTCGACGCCGTTCGGCGACGATGTCGAGCTGTCGATGCGGTTGGGGTGAGACGCTGCCACACCGGTCTCAGGCCCGCGCCGCCGCCGGCGCCGCCTCCCGCGCCTCGGGCTTGCCCAGGAAGAGAAACACCACCAGGGCGGTCAGCACCGTGATCGCCGCCAGAATCCATAGCAGCACGGCGAAGGCATCCGCGGAAGCATGCGCCAATACCGCGCGGCCGGTCCCCGGCAGGATCGCGGCCAACGCGTCGAAATCGCCGGCCACCAGCCGCTGGGCCGCCTGCGTCGCCTGCGGCGCGGCGTCGGGCAATGCCGCAGCGAGGTGGCGCGCGGTCAATGCGGTCAGCAGCGCGCTGACCACGGCCAGCGCCACGCCTTCGCCCGCCACCCGGGTCGTGCTGAATATCCCGGTCGCCATGCCGGCGCGCTCGACCGGCACCACGCTGACGGCCAGCCCATCCATCAGGCCCCACGGCAGGCTGATGCCGCTGCCGATCAGCAGCATCGGCCCCACCAGGGCCGTCACCTGCCCCGCCGTCATGGCCAGGCTGAGCCAGGCCAGGCCGGCGGCCGCCAGCAGCAACCCCGCGCCACAGATCAGCGCCGGCGCCAGCCAGCGCGTCAACTGGCCCGCCACGATCGGCAGCAACAGCAAAGGGGCGGACAGCGCGATCATCATGCGGCCCGCCTCGATTTCGCCAAGGCCGTCGACGGCAATGAAACGCACCGGCAGCAGGATCAGCAACACCACGAAGGCATAGGCCGGCGCGGCCGCCAGCAGCTGCACGCCCAGGAAACGCGGATAACGGAACAGCGTCAGGTCGAGCATCGGCCGGACCGCGCGCAATTCGATCGCGCCGAACGCGGCGAACAACGCAACCGCCGCCGCGAGCATCGCCAACGTGGCGGGATCGCCCCAGCCGCTTTGCGGCGCCCGCATGATGCCCCAGGTCAGCAACGCCAGCGCCGCGCTGAATGTGGCCGCGCCTGGCCAGTCCAGGCGTCCCGCCGCCGGGTCGCGCGATTCGCGCAGGCAAAGCGCGCCCAGCGGCAATGCGATCGCGGCCAGGCCGATCACCAGCAGGAAGATGCCGCGCCAGCCGTAGCGTTCGATCAACAACGCCGAGGCGATGGGCCCGAACGACAGGCCCGCGCCGAAACTGGCGCCCAGCAGGCTGAAGGCCCGCATGCGCCCGGGCCCGTCGAACGCCTGCGCCAAGGCCGCGGCGCCGCCGGAAAAGAGCGCAGCGCCACCCAGGCCTTGCGCGGCGCGCAGCAGGTCGAAGGAGACGATGTCGGGCGCATGGACCAGGCCGAGGGAGGCCGCGATGAAGATCGCGGCGCCCGCCAGGAAGACGCGGCGGCGCCCGTAGCGGTCGGCCAGCGCGCCGGCCGCCAGCAGCGAGCTGCCGAAAACCAGCATGAAGGCGTTGGTGATCCAGTTCAGCGCGACCGGGCTGCCGCCCAGGTCGCGCGCGATGGCGGGCAGCGCGATGGCGGGGCCGGTAAAGGCGAACGGCATGGCCGCGCATGCCAGGCACACGGCGGCCAGGACCAACAACTTGCGGGCCGCGGACAACGGCGGCGAAACGACAGACAACATGGCAGGCATCGATGTGGAAGGACACGGCATTGAAGATACCTGTACGCAATGGGCGGATAAATAGGGTAAAAATCCACACATACGGGAATTAATTTCTTCAATGGAATCGCCATGGACCGTTTGAGCGGCCTGTTGCCGTTTGTCCGCAGCGCCGAACTGGGTGGCTTCGCCGCCGCCGGACGCGACCTGGACCTGTCGCCCTCGGCCGTCGGCAAGGCCGTGGCCCGGCTGGAACAGGACCTGCACGTGCGCCTGTTCCAGCGCAGCACGCGCCGCATGCAGCTGACCGAGGAAGGCCGGCTGTTCTACGAGCGCTGCAAACGCATCCTGGACGACCTGGACGATGCGCACGCCATGCTGTCGCAGACGCTGCGCGAACCCCGCGGGCGCCTGCGCGTCAGCGCGCCGCTGGTCAGCTACCACTTCCTGCTGCCGGTGCTGCCGGCCTTCGCGGCGCGCTATCCGCACATCGAACTGGACATGGACTTCAACGACCGGATCGTGGACCTGATCGGCGAGCGTGTCGACGTGGCGATCCGCAGCGGCGACCTGCCCGATTCGCGCCTGGCGGCCCGAACGCTCGGCAGCTTCCGGCTGCGGCTGTACGCGGCGCCCGATTACCTGGCGCGCCATGGCACGCCGCAGCGCGCGCGCGACCTGGAACGGCATCGGGCGGTGCGATTCCGCTATCCGAACGCCGGTACGCTGCAGGAATGGCCGCTGGCGCTGGCCGCGGGCGAGGCCGCGCCGCGGCTGACGGCCGCGTTCACCTGCAACAACATGGAAGCCTTGCTGGGCGCGACCATCCAGGGGTTCGGCATTGGCTGCATGCCGGATTTCCTGGCGCGCGAGGCGCTGGCGGCCGGCAGACTGCGCGCGCTGCTGGACGCGCAGGTCAATGGCGCGGGTCGCTTCCAGGCGCTGTGGCCCTCCAACCGCAACCTGTCGCCCAAGGTCCGGGTGTTCGTCGACTTCCTGGCTGAGCGGCTGCTTCGCGACAGCCCCCCCTGACGCCCGCTCACGCCACGGGCATCCGCCCGCACAATTCGCCAATGGCCACGAGATCGCCCTGCCGCGCCAGCCGCTGCACCTGCTGGCTGAAATCCGTGAAGGCCGGATCGCGCGCCTGCACGGCGCGCGCCCAATCCATCAGGTCCGAGATGCCGCCAATATCCAGCAGGCGCCGCACCTGTTCCACATCGGCGCGCGACAGTCGCGGCATCGGTGACGACGCCGGCACCGGCTCGCTGGCCTTCGGGGTCATTGGCAGGCGCAACAGCCGGCCCAAGAGGTGGCGCAGTTCCACCAGATTGATGGGCTTGAGCAGGCTGGCGTCGTAACCGACGCCATCCAGGGCCGCGGTCTCTTGCGGTGTGGCCGATACCGCCACCACCGGCAGGTCCGGCCAGCGAGCGTGGGCTGCCCGCAGCACGGCCGCGCCATCGGCGCCTTCCATGCGATGGTCGGTCAGGATCAGGTCGGGCCGGTGCGCATCTTCGGCCTGGATGCGCGCCACCATGCCGCGGCCGTCCGCTTCGCTTTCCACCAGGAAGCCCAGGCTGGCCATTTCCTCGACCAGGAATTCGCGGATTTCCGGCGTGTCCTCGGCCAGCCAGACGCACTTGCCGGCGCCGTCCAGCGCGGGCAACATGTGCGCGGCGGCATCGATGTAATGGTGCGAGACGCCCGATTCGTCCACCTGCCTGAGCGGCAACGACACGCTGACGGTCGTGCCCTGGCCCACATCGCTGTCGACGTGGATGCGGCCGTTCATGCGCTGCACCCATTGCTGGACGATGGCCAGGCCAAGCCCGACGCCGGGCTGGCTTTCGGTCGCTCCCAAACGCTGGAACGGCTCGAAGATGTGCTGCCGGTCCGCGGCCGCGATGCCGCATCCGGTATCGCTCACCGACAGCGTCAGCCAGCCCGCGGGGTCTTGCGCTGCGGGCGCGGCATAGTCCGCCGTCAGCGTGAGCACGCCGCCGCGCGTGAACTTGGCCGCGTTGTCGACGAGGTTCGACAGCACCTGCCGCACACGCTTGCCGTCCATTTCGAGCACGGCGGGCAGTGTGTCCGATACCTGCAGCACGAAGCGGTTGTCCTGCCGCGCCGCGAGCGGCGCCGATTCCTTGGCCACGACGTCGAGCAGGGCATGCACATACTCGGGCGCCAGGCGCAGGGCCTGGCTGCCGGCGCCGGCGGCGTAGTCGATCAGGTCGTTGACCATGCTCAGCAAGTGATCGGCGCTGCGGCGGATGATGGCGCCGCGCGGCGCATCGTCGCGGCCGCCGGCCTGGATCAGGTCGGCAAAGCCGATGATCGAGGTCAGCGGCGTGCGCAGGTCATGGCTGATGCGCGCCAGGAAGTCCTGGCGCACGCGGCCGGCCTCGTCGGCCCGGATCAGCGCCGCCTGCAGCGCGCGCGTGCGCTCGGTGACGGCCTGGTCCAGACGCTGATGCTCGCGTTCTCGCGTCAGCGCCAGTTCGCGTTGGGCCGCCAGCCGCTCCTGGCGGTGCTGGCGCGAGCGCCCGTACAACAGCACGGCCAGCATCAGCGAGATCGACAACAGGTCCCAGGCCACTTCCGGCCCGCCCTGCCAGCGTCCTGGGAGCAGGCCCTGGATATAGGCCACCCGCAGCAGCAGACAGCCGCAATAGACGGCGAAAGACAGCAGGAAAATGCGGGCATTGGCATGGCCGCGGCGCCAGCCATCGGCCATGGAAACGAGCCAGACCACGGCCCACGCGAAGATCAGGCCAATCAGCGCCTGCGCGGCCTCGCGATAATCGCCCAGCGCCGCCCACACCGCGCCGGCAAAGCCGGCGGCGATCAGCCCCAGGTAGACGCCACGCCACATGCGGATCCGGTCCAACCCCGCGAACAGCATCGCCATGCCGCCGAACAGCGATGCCGCCACCGTCGCCAGGACGCTGGGCGCGCGCAGCACCATTTCACCGCCGCCTGTCAGCACATAGCGATACAGCAATCCCTGGAATGACAAGCTGTACAGGATCTCGACGAAAATGGCGGCGGCCAGCAGCAGGTACACAGGATCGCGGTGAACCACGCCGAGCAGGCCGGCATAGATGCCGACCATCACCAGCGCGCCAACCAGCAACGCCACCAGCATGGTGTTGCGCTGGGTCACGCCGACGAAGGCCGCCGGCGTGCGCAAGGCAGGTTCCATGTTGATCGCCGAACGGCTCTGGACCCGCATCAGCACCGTCATCCGCTCGCCTGGCTCCAGCCGCAGCGACGCCACCGAGACGGTCGACGGTACCTCGCGGGTCGCCAGCGGCTCGCGGTTGCCGGCCAGCAGCACCTTGGCCGGCTCACGGCTGCCCTGGAGGAATAAATAAAAGCGCACATCCTCCAGACGCGGCACGCCGAACGACAACCAACGCTCTTGCGCGCTGTTGCTGGCATTGCCGATTTCCAGCCGCAGCCAGAAAGCCGAGGCGGAGTATCCCCGGTTCAGCCAGCGGGGCGACACGGGCTGCCAATCGTCACCCAGGATCTGGCTGGCCTCGCGCGCGCCGCCCGGGTCTTCGATGCCCCGCAGTTGACTGGCCAGCGGCAGGCTGCCGCTGACCGCGCCCAGATCGATGACCGGCTGCGCCGGCTGGCCGCTCGCCGGCAGGGTCAGGCAGGACAGGACCAGCCACAGCAGCCACGCCAGCCAGCCCGCGCGGCGGCTAACCATGCGGATCCTGCTCCTGGCGCAGGGCGGTTGGCGCCATGCCGAAGCGCTCGCGGAACGCGGTGGAAAAATTGCCGCGGTTGCCAAAGCCCACGGCCTGCGAGATGGCCTGGATATCCAGGCCGGTCTCGCACAGCAGGCGGCGCGCCTCGCGCATGCGTTCTTCGCGCAGGAATTCGAACACGGTGGTGCCGGCGCAACGCCGGAACGCCTGGTTCAGCCGCCGCGCGTTGGTCCCCAGCGCCTGGGCCAGAGCCACCAGTTCGGGCGTATGGTCGAGGCGCTCGCGCAGCAGCTTGCGCGCGGCCCGGAACAGCACGCCGTCGAGCGAGCTGCCGGCGGCGGCGGCCGATGTGCCGTCCTCGGCGGGCGTGGCCGCCGCGGTAGCCGGCAACGGCGCCACGCGCAGATGGATCAGCAGGCGCAAGCGCACTTCCTCGAAATCGAACGGCTTGGCGACATAGTCGACCGCGCCCGCCGACAGACCGGCCACCCGCTCGCCCGGCTGGGCGGCGGCGGTCAGGAAGATGATGGGAATGCCGCGCGTGGCCTGGTCGGCCTTGAGCAGGCGGCAGGCCGCGAGGCCGTCGCACCCCGGCATGTTCACGTCCATCAGGATGATGTCCGGCTGCGCCAATTGCGCCTTGCGGTAGCCATCGTTGCCGTCCTCGGCCACATAGACTCGGCAATCCTGGCTGGTCAGGAAATCCACCAGCAGCATGCGGTCTTCGGGACGGTCCTCGACGACCAGCACGCGCAAACCGGCAAGCTGGCCAGGGACGGGCGGATAAGAGGCGTCATTCATGCCGCGCATTCTTTCATGCCGGCCGGCCGGCGCGTTGGTAACAGGCCACAAAACCATCCCGGCTTTGTGAATATTTTTCCTTGCGGCAAACGTGCCGCGCATTCCGGCAAACCTCACGGGCGCAATCATTATTCACACATGATAGTGTTTGTTACATGAAGCTACTGGCCCGTAATGGCCTTGGTTTCCCCTGGACGAGCGCACTCCAAACCGCTTCGCCGCCCAGTGGGAAGCCTGCATTTTCCCAAGCCGCAGCGCCCGCAAGAATCCCGCCCCGCGCCGTACTTGTAAAGAACTTTAGAAAGATTGTTTATAGAAGTCCAAGAAATATATCAAAAAATATCATTTAAATCTGATTGTAACGAATTGCCGCCCGAGCACCCCATGCGCCGCCTACCCCATTCCCGCCGTACCGCCGTTCCCTGCCAGCTTCCCTCCTCCCTGCGCGCCGGCTTCGTCGCCGTGTTGCTGGCGCTAGCCGCCGGCCCGGTGGGGGCGCAGAACGCACCCGTCCAACTGCCCTCGGGCGCCGAGCCGGGCCGCCAGTTGCCGCAGCCGGCCATGCCGCAAAGCACGCCCGGTGCCGCGCCGGTGACCGTGGAACAAGGCAGCGCGACCGAAGCGCCGGCCGGAGCCGACAAGCTGCGCTTCACCCTGACGGACCTGCGCATCGAAGGCGTCACCCGCTATCCCGCCGACACGCTGCGCCCGCTTTACCAGGACCTGCTCGGCAAAACCATTACCGTGGCCGATGCCTTCAAGGTGGCCAACGACATCGAGTTGCGCTACCGCAACGACGGCTACGTCACCACCCGCGTCATCGTGCCGGCGCAGACCATCGAAGACGGCCATTTCCGCATCCTGGTGGTCGAGGGCTACATCGCCGACGTCAAGTACGACGGCGACATCGGCCCGGCGCAGGCGGCGATCGAAAAGCTGGTACGGCGCCTGCGCGGCGTGCGCCCCATCAACGTGGCCGAGGTCGAGCGCCAACTGCTGCTGGCCAACGACCTGAATGGCCTGACGGTGCGCGCCTCCCTCGAAGCCTCGCCCAGCGAGGTGGGCGGCTCGGTATTGGTGGTGCACAGCGAGCGCAAGCCGGTCGACGCGCGTCTGGGCTTTGACAACCGCGGCTCGCCCTACCTCGGCTGGAGCGAAATGACCGGCCAGGTCACGCTCAATTCGTTCGGCGCGCGCGCCGACAGCTTCACCCTGACCGGCCGCCTGGGCTTTCCGGCCTACCGCAGCAAGGCGGTGGGCGCCAACTATGACATGCTGGTCAGCGACAACGGCATGACCGTCGACATTGCCGCCAGCTACGCCAAGAGCGAACCGGGCCGTGAACTAGCCCCGCTGAACGTCGCCAGCGACGTGCAGGCGTACTCGGCCACCGTCACTTACCCGGTGATCCGTTCGCGCCTGGAAAACCTGCGCGCCTTCGGCATGTTGGACGTGCGCAACGTCACCACCGACATCACCGGCATCCCGTTCACGCGCGACCGCCTGCGGGTGCTGCGCGCCGGCCTGAGCTACGACCGCACCGACAGTTGGAACGGCATCACCGCCGTGCGCGGCACCCTGCACCAGGGTCTGGACGCCATGGGCGCCTCGAAGGAAGGCAACGAGCTGGCCTCGCGCGCCAAGGGCCGCCCTGACTTCCTCAAGCTGACCGCCGAACTGACGCGCCTGCAACAGCTATCCGAGCGTTTCAGCCTGGTGGCCACCTTTGCCGGCCAGTACAGCGCCAGCCCGCTGCTGGCCAGCGAGGAATTCGCGTTGGGCGGCCCCAACTTCGGCCGCGGCTATGACGACGGCGAAATGTCCGCCGACTCCGGCCTGGCCGCCTCGCTCGAACTGCGCTATGCCGTCTCCAGCGACCGCTTCCTGCCGCAGGGCGCACACGTGTACACGTTCGTGGACGGCGGCCGCATCTGGTCGCGCAGCGAAAGCGCGCCGCTCACGCGCGCCAAGCTGTCCTCATACGGTGCCGGCATGCGCGCCAACCTGACCAAGAACCTGTACGCCACGCTCGAAGTGGCCAAGCCCATGAGTTCCGATGTCCTGACCCAGGGCAACAAAGATCCCCGCGTTTTCTTCAGCCTCTCGGCCCAGTACTAATCCGCGACAGAAAAGCGACCGACCATGACCCGTCCTTCCCGCAGCCTCGCCCCCTCCGCCCGCCGCCAGTCCCTGAAGAAAGCCCCGCCCCTGCCCGCGCTCAGCACGCTGGCCGTGGTGATCGGTTCGCTGGCCTCGGGCAGTGTCCACGCCAACCCGACCGGCGGCAACGTGGTGGCCGGTTCCGCCACCATCAACAACCGCGGCAACGGCACGCTGGACATCAACCAGTCGACCGGCAAAGCCATCATCAACTGGAAAGACTTCAGCATCGGCGCCAACGAGACGGTCAACTTCCGCCAGCCGGGCAGCAACAGCATCACGCTGAACCGGGTGGTCGGCAATGACCCGTCGGCCATCTTCGGCCGCCTCAATGCCAATGGCACGGTGATGCTGGTCAATCCGAACGGCGTGCTGTTCGGCAAGGGCGCGCGCATCGACGTGGGCGGGCTGATCGCCACCACGGCCAATATCAGCGACAAGGACTTCCTGGCCGGCAAGTACAAGTTCGACAAGCCGTCGTCCAAGGCGAACGCCATGATCGTCAATGAAGGCACGATCAGCATCAAGGACAGCGGCCTGGCGGTGCTGGTGGCGCCGGCGGTACGCAACTCGGGCGTGATCGAAGCCAAGCTGGGGCGCGTGGCCCTGGCCGGCGCCAAGACCGTCACGGTCGACTTTCAGGGCGACGGCCTGTTGAGCTTCGATGCCACCTCGGCGGTCGCCGACCTGCCCAAGGATGCCGACGGCAAGACGGTCGCGGCGCTGGTGGCCAACAACGGCGTGATCCGCGCCGATGGCGGCACGGTGCTGATGACCGCGCGCGCGGTCAAGGGCGTGATCGACAACGTGGTCAATACCGACGGCATCGTCAGCGCCAAGGCGGTGGGCACGCAGAACGGCAAGATCGTGCTGTCCGGCGGCGACGCCGGCACGGTCAATGTGGCCGGCACGGTCGACGCCAGCGGCGCCAATGCCGGCGAACGCGGCGGCAAGGTCGTGGTGACGGGCGAACACGTCAATGTGGCGCGCGGCGCCGCCATCGACGTATCCGGCGCGGCCGGCGGCGGCGAGATCGCGCTGGGCAGCCAGGGCGTCGCGCCCGACGACGGCTCGGCCGCGTTCAGCGGCAAGTCGTCCAGCGTCAAGGTGGCGGCGGGCGCCACGCTCAAGGCCGACGCGCTGGTCAATGGCAATGGCGGCAGCATCACGATGTGGTCCAACGACGCCACCGCCTTCGCCGGCAGCCTGTCGGCGCGCGGCGGCGCCCAGGGCGGCGACGGCGGCTTCGCCGAAGTCTCCAGCAACAAGAACATCGGCCTGACCGGCTCGGCCGACCTGCGCGCGCCCAAGGGCAAGACCGGCCTGCTGCTGATCGACCCGACCGACCTGCGCATCGTCGATTCCGCCAGCGGTGGCGGCTCGCAGGACGGCGCGGCCGGCGACGGCACCATCAACGGCGGCGACGCCAACACCGCCGACAACACCGTGTCGCGCGGCCTGCTGGAAAGCCTGGCCGGCACCACCAACATCAAGCTGGAGGCCACCGGCCAGATCACCGTCGCGGACATGGCCGCGATCAATCTGCAGACCACCACCGGCCACAGTTTCACGATGCGTTCGACCCAGACGGGCGGCATCCGCTTCGAGAACTCGAACACCGAAATCAGCACGCAGGGCGGCGCCATCACGCTGGAAGCGCTGGGCGTGGGCAGCACGCTGGACAACATCGGCAAGCTGACCAGCCGCGGCGGCGCGATCACGCTGAATGCCACCGGCGACATCAACCTGGCCAACGTCATCGATGCCGGCAGCGGCACGGCGCTGATCCGCACCAGCGCGGGGTCGATCCGCAACACCGGCGGCGCCAGCCAGGTGGTGGCCGGCAACACCGTCAAGCTGGATGCCAGCGGCGGCAGCATCGGCGACCTGGCCGCGCCGGTCAACACCCAGACGGCGCTGCTGTCGCTGGCGACCGGCGGCAACCTGGCGGTGGCCAACCGCCAGACCCTGGCGTCGCTGGATATTACCAGCCGCCATGCGCAGCCGGGCGTCAACAACAGCTTCCAACTGACCTCGCCGGGCCTGGCCTTCGCGCTGCAGGACAGCAACGGCTACCAGTTGAACACGGTCAACCAGTCGGGCCTGAACTTCTCGTTCACCGGCGACCGCACCATGACCGTCGGCGACGTGAACCTGGGCACCGGCACGCTGGCCCTGGCTTCGACGGCCGGCAACATCCTGGGCACCGCTGGCGGGCTGCTCAATGCCGGCCAGGTCACGCTGAGCGCCGCCGGCAGCGACGGCCGCAGCGGCGCGATCGGGTCGTCTGCGCAGGCCCTGCGCATGCAGACGGCGGCGCTGACCGCCACCAGCGGCACCGGCGGCATCTACGTGAACGGCGAGGGTTCGCTGAACCTGCAGGCGATCGACACCACCGGCAATCTGGCCACCCAGACCACCGGCCACCTGACCCTGGGCAACATCAAGACGGGCGGCGCCGCCGTGCTGACCTCGGTGCTCGGCAACATCGTGGACGACGGCAACGACGCCACAAGCATTGCCTCCTCGTCGCTGACGCTGTCGGCCGAACAGGGCATCATCGGCGGCGCCTCGCGCGCCCTCAAGACCAATGCCAGCACGCTTTCGGCCAGCGCGGGCGCCGGCGGCGTGTACCTGGACAGCACCAGCGCCAATCTGAACATCACGCAGGCGCAGGCCAATGGCGGCCCGATCGCGATCACCGGCGCGGGCAGCGTTTCGGCCAACAACGTCAGTTCCGGCGGCGGCGCGATCTCCCTGACCGGCAACAGCATCGCGGCCGGCCAGGTCAATGCGGGCGCGGGCAACGTCACGCTCACTGCACGCGCCGGCAGCATCACCGGCACCTCGGCCTCGCTCATCACCGGCAACGTCGTCACGCTGCTGGCCCCGGCCTCCAACACCAGCTACACGGTCGGCACCGCGGGCACCTACCTGCGCACCGCCGCCGGCGTGCTCAACGCCACCGGCGGCAGCATCTACCTTAACCAGGCACAGGGCTCGGTGCTGCTGGACGACTTGAAAGCCAGCAACGGCATCTACGTAACCGGCGTGGCGAACCTGAGCGCCAACATGCTGGATGCCGGCAACGGCACCCTCTCGCTGAACGCGCAAGGCGGCAGCATCGTGCGCGCCAATGCCGACAGCGCGCTGGCGGGCAGCAGCATCATCCTGCAGGCCCAGCAACACATCGGCACGGCGAGCGACCACATCAAGACGGCCACCACCGGCCTGACGCTGGGCAGCGGCGGCGACATCTATGTCGATAATCCCGCCAAGACGTTGACCTACCTGGCCATCACCAATTCGCACGCCGACCCGGCCCGCCGCAATACGCTGCAGGTGGCCGCGCCGTTCCTGAACTTCGACATCAACGACGACCTGGGCAATGCCTACGAGCTCAAGCAAGTCTACAGCTCGCTGCTGAGCCAGTTCTCGTTCACCGGCGACCAGAGCCTGAAGCTGGGCAACATCCGCGCCGGCAGCAACGTCACGCTGGTCTCCAGCCAGGGCAGCATCCTGGACGACGGCATCGCCGAGACACGCGTCACCGCCAACAACGTCAGCCTCAGGGCCGCCCAGGACATCGGCACCAGCGCCAATGCCGTCGCCGTCAACGCGCCCGGCCTGACGCTGGACACGCGCGGCAACCTGTACGCCACCGACATCGCCGACCTCAGCTCTTTGACGGTGTACGCGCGCCACAAGGACGCGGACGACCGCTACACGCTGGACGTGCGCGCGCCGTCGCTGCTGTTCAACATCACCGACGACGTCGGCGGCCACACGATCCATGAAGTCCGCGACAGCAACTGGGTCAACTTCAGCTTCACCGGCGACCGCGACATCACCGTCGGCAGCATCGATGCCGGCTACAACGGCAGCATCACGCTGAACGCCACCGGCGACCTGCGCGACGACGGCAACAAGCAGACCCGCCTGCTGGCCAATTCGGTCAACCTCACCGCCGGCAAGGCTGTCGGCGCGGCCGGGCCGGATTACATGGACGTGCTGACCGGCTACCTGAGCGGCACGGCGAGCAATGGCGGCTTCTATGTGCAACTGCCCAATCCGACCGGCGCCGGCAATTACACCGGCATCGTTACGCTGAACAACATCACTGCCACGGGCGATGTGCAGATCGACACGCGCCAGGGCGACGCGCTGCTGGCAGGCACGGTGCGAAGCTGGAATGGCGCGGTGGCGCTGAACGTGGCGAACGGCTCGCTGTTCGGCAATGGCAGCGGCAACGTCTACGCGGGCGGCAATGACATCCTGCTGACCGCCGCCGGCGCCATCGGCGGCGTGTACAACGGCAGCCTGCGCTACATCGGCGTGGGCGGCAGCGGCCAGGCCAGCGTGCAGGCCACCGCCGGCACCGACGTCTACCTGAACGGCACCACCGGCAACATCAAGCTGACGCGGCTGGAGGCCGGCAGCGGCCAGATCGGCTACACCCAGGCGTCGGGCAACACCACGATCGGCAGCCTGAGCGCCGCCGGCGCGGCCACCCTGGCCAACACCGGCGGTTCGCTGCTGGACGACGGCGACGCCGCCACGCAGATCCGCGCCAGCAGCATCGCGCTGGCGGCCGGCGGCAGCATTGGCGCGACGGGCGCCGCGCTGACCCTGCAGGCCCCGGACGTCAGCCTCGCCAGCGGCGGCGGCATCGCCGTCGACAACCTGGTCGGCCTGACGCGCCTGAACATCACCCGCAACGGCACGGCCAACGCCACCTATGCGATCACCGCGCCGAACCTGACGGCGTTCACCGTGACGGATGACGCCAGCGGCATCCACCTGAAGAACATCGCCAGCGCCACCAAGCTGGACTTCGGCTTCACCGCCAACAGCAAGAACCTGCTGGTCGGCAGCATCGACGCGGGCGCCAACGGCAAGGTCAGCCTGACCTCGAACCAGAACATCAGCAACGACGATCCGGCCAACAGCGGCGCCATCCGCGCCTCGACCGTGGCGCTGACGGCGGGCACCGGCGGCTCCATCGGCTCGTCGGTCACGGGCGGCGGGCTGGTCCTGAACGGCACGTCGGCGCTCAGCCTGACCGCCGGCAACCACTTCTACGTCAGCAGCGACACCGTGCTGCGCAGCCTGGCCATCAACAGCCTGAAGGCCGCCGGCAGCGCCAGCACTTTCGAGATCGGCGGCGGCGCCGGCCAGACCATCCGCATCAGCGACGACGGCACCACCCAGTACCTCGAACAGGTCACCGGCGGCCTGACCGACTTCAGCTTCAGCGGCCGCAAGAACATCCAGGCCGGCACGATCACCGCCACCAATTCGGTCAACCTGGCCACGACCGGCGGCGGCGTCAACTCCAGCATCACCAGCGATGGCGGCGCCGGCCGCATCACGGCCAACAGCGTCACGCTATCGGCCACCGGCTCGGACAGCTATCTCAGTTGTTCTTATACATTCGACGTCGCCGAGTA